>CAZEKO010000236.1:0-3650 GCA_964512775.1 uncultured Bacteroides sp.
TGCCCCTGATAACAAGCAACATATCTGTTTCTTAGTTCTATTTTTTATCCAGATTTAGCAGTTCTACTTTCCTGAACTGGACCGGATGACTTTCTGCCTGTAAAGCGATATATCCTTCCTTCACTGGAGTCCCTTCTGGAAGAGGATAACCTTCCGGGAGCGAATATCCGCCTATGATGGGTCTGGCATAGGTTAATACTGTATCCCCCTCAATAACATGATGTATTATCGAATCACCGTATACGTGCAATTCTACAGTTACCCACTCTTCTCCGCGGTAAGTTTTTGAGGATGAGCTTATGCAATGGTCTGTGACCAGCGTATCATCCATATAAATATGTGTTCCTGGTGTACAGACATTGGCAGTAGTACGTTCTCCTGTTTCTGCACCTCCCAGGAATTGAGCTTCAACGCAAACCGGGAAATCCTGGTCAAGTCCCATGCTTTCTGCAGACTGGGAATGGAACATCACCCCGCTGTTCTTAAAAGCCCAATCTTCACCACCGGGAACCTGTTCTCCTACGAAACGATATTCCACTCTCAGGATATAGTGAGAGAATTTATCTTTATAAAATATGTGTCCATATTCCCCGTTAAATTCTTTGTATTCATCATAACATACTTTAAGCAAACCATCTTCCACCCTGACTGTATTATTGTAATTGTTGTTCAGTTCATAACCTGAGAACTTAATGTCCCAACCAGTAAGATCCTGACCATTAAACAACTGGATCCATTCCTGTTCAACCGGCTTTTTCCCGGGTTGCTGGCAAGCCACCATAAAAATTAATAACAAGAAATAATATTTTTTCATAATTCAATCTGTTAAGTTGTTAAGTAATTATTTAGACTCTTTAATTTGTTTATTTCCAGCCTTCTAATCTTTAAATCTTATAAATCTTATAAATCTGATGAATCTTATGAATCTTATGAATTTTCTAATTTAGCAAATGTGAAATTATAAAAACTTTCTTGAAATAATTACTTACCTGTACCTTCCTCTAAGTGGGATAATGACACAACAAAAAATCAATGTCCGGTAAAAAAGAAATAATAGTCACCCTCCATCCTGCCGGTCTGGAAATTCAAGTCAGGCCAGGCACGCCACTGATGGATATATTGCATGAATACGGGGTTGAGTTTCCATGCGGCGGTAAAGGTACATGTGGTTCATGCAGGGTAAGGATAATTAAAGGTACTATACCTCTTACTGAAAAACACAAATCTGTACTTGAGACCCTGGAAATCCCAGGTGATATGCGACTTGCCTGTATGTCTGCCCCGGATTCTGATGTTATAATTGAGATCCCGCAACTTGAAACAGTGATTCTCGCTGATAATTCACCTTTTGAATTTGATCCTTTACCAGGATATGGAATTGCTATAGATATTGGAACAACAACACTGGTTGCCCAGCTTCTTGACCTGACCTCAGGCCAGGTAATGAATGTGGTTACTGCACGCAATCCCCAGGGGAAATATGGTTCAGATATCATGTCAAGGATTGAGTTTGCACTCCACAATGATCATGCTGACATGTTAAAGCATTTGATCCGGGATAAAATCGGGGAAATGATTTATACACTGCTTAAGGGATTCACTAAAAGTATTAATAAAATAATTCTGGTTGGTAATACTGCTATGCATCATCTTTTCTGTGGTTTTGATGTAAAACCTCTTTCATTCTATCCATTTGAATCGCCGAACCTGGGAATTAAAAAATATCTGCCATCTGACCTGGGATGGGAGTTAGATAAAAGAACGGAAATTGTGTTCATGCCGTCTATCGGATCATTTGTCGGCAGTGATATTCTGGCCGGTATTTTTGCAACTAAATTGCATCTGAGTGATTCATACCAGGTACTTATAGATCTGGGTACCAATGGAGAGATTGTTACCGGTAACAGGGAGAGAATTATTTGTGCTTCCACTGCAGCCGGACCTGCTTTTGAGGGTGCCAGGCTCACCATGGGAATGACCGCCTCAACAGGGGCAATATCCTCTGTAGCATCCGATGGTGAAAAATTTAAATGCCATACTATCGGGAATGTAGCTGCTGCCGGAATTTGCGGCAGCGGGATTATCGATGCTATGGCAATATTTCTGGAAAAAGGCCTGATGAATGATTTTGGAGATTTACAATCAAATATAAAACAGATATATCTCGACGGTAAAGTATTTATTAACCAGAAGGATATCCGCGAAGTTCAACTGGCAAAGGCTGCTATAGCTGCCGGGCTTGAAATTCTATATAAACAATTTGGTATTACCCCCGACCATATTGATAATTTATATATTGCAGGTGCTTTCGGCAACTTTATTAATATACCCAATTCGCTGAAAATAGGATTATTGAATATTGCAGAAGAAAAAGTCAGAAAAATGGGCAACACTGCTCTGATTGGTGCAAAGATGTTCCTGTTTACAGATCCAGCCAAAATAGAGAAAGTTTTGAAAATCACCCGCCATGTCAGCCTTGAAGCTGACCCTGAATTCCAGGAGATATTTATTCAGAATATGCTTTTCTGTTAAAATTGATTAATTTATGTTTTTTATCCAGGTATTTTAAACCGGAAATGAAAGCTTATATCAAGGGCCTAAGGATCTTGACATATATTATTATCGTGATGCAGACGGTATATTGTTATAATCAATCCATTGATTTTGATGGCATGCTGGCTGGATGGGGAACAGCAAGTTACAGTGAAAAACTGAACGGCATGCTGGGCATTAGATACGTTCCTGCCCTGAAAATGAAATATCCCGTCAGAGAAAAATTTTCCCTGGATAGCGAGATATCATTGAATGCATGGGCCACCAGTACATTCTGGTCTGATGACAGCATTGTTTTAGACGAAAAAATCAAACCTTACAGATTGTGGTTAAAGTTCTCCGGCAATCGTTTTGAAATCAGGGCCGGATTACAAAAAATCAATTTCGGATCCGCTGTCATGCTCAGGCCCCTTATGTGGTTCGACCGGATTGATCCGCGTGATCCACTGCAAATAACAGACGGGGTATATGGTTTGTTGGGAAGATATTATTTTCTCAATAATACTAACATATGGATGTGGATGCTGTATGGCAACGATGATCCAAAAGGATGGGAATTTGGAGGAACCTGGAGGAAATGGCCCGAGCTTGGCGGCAGGATACAGATTCCGGTTTTTACCGGGGAAATTGCCGGGACCTATCATTTCCGTCAGGCTGATTTCCGCGAATCTGGTATTTACGATACCATCACATACCAGGATCCTGTTAATGAAAGCCGGATCGGCATGGATGGAAAATTCGACCTGCTTGTCGGCTTGTGGTTTGAAGGGGCAATGATCAGGCAGGATCTTGTAAAACATGGCTTCCAGAGATATCTGAACCTGGGAGCTGATTACACTTTTAATCTGGGTAACGGCCTGAACCTTATGACTGAATTTTTTAACTTCAGCATCGCTGATAAAGCATTCATCCGGGGAGATGGAACTTCCTTTACAGCAGTTTCCTTAACGTACCCTTTCTCCATTATTAACAATCTGAATTTTATCATTTTCTATGATTGGGGAAATAGCGATCTTTATAATTTTATTAACTGGTCGTGGCAGTTTGATAAATGGAGCTTTTACCTGATGGGATTCTGGAATCCGGATCGTTTTCAG
>CAZEKO010000237.1:0-3646 GCA_964512775.1 uncultured Bacteroides sp.
TCTCCGCCTCTGACTAAAAGATGAGCATCATAAAGACGCCCGGTGCGGAAAATCTCATCCTGCCAATCGGTGTTATTTTCATATCTTGACCTGTATAAATAATCAGGGTTATATTCAAGAAATGGATATTTTTCGAAAATCTCAGTACTGCTCATACCTGAATTATACAGCTGCTCCATTATATATGAACTGTGGTGGCTGGCATCCATCAAAGGGATTTTTCCTGGTGCAAAAGAAATACCTCCTGAGACGCTGACATCCAGCGTAGTTTTTCCTCCCCGGGGAGGTGTTGTGGTTATCAGCAATACACCGTTTGAAGCTTTTATACCATATAATCCGGTTGAAGCTGCATCTTTCAATAAAACTATGCTGGAAATATCCCTTTTGTCTATATTAGCCAGCGGATTATGATGGTAACCATGGATAACCGGATCTTTAAATCCTTCAGCCCTTATGATCATTCCGTCCACCACAATAAGAGGTATTGAGGACGGAAATAAAGACGGATAACCTCTCGTGTGCAGATAAGCCCCTTCCCCGGGCATACCTGAACGGTTTATCACCTGCAGCCCTCCCATTTTCCCCTGAAGATCCTGGCAAAAAGATGAAGCAGTTGATTTTTTAAAGTCTGTATTCCTGCCCGGAACTACTGCACCGGCTATATCTTTCATAGGCACTTCCCGGAATGTTACAGCTACCGGGTCCGTTAATGAGCGTTCATTTTCTCCAACCAGCCATATTTCAATATTTTCCCTCCCATTTACAAATACTGTTTTCGATTTATATCCGGGATAGGATATATACAATTGCTCATTCCTGTCAGGAAGCCTGATCTCAAAATTGCCTTCGTTGTCAGTGCTCACCGGATCAATTGCGGAATTAACTGCCCTTACACCGATGTCACTGAGAGCCAGACCTGTCGATGCAGAATAAACCTTTCCTTTCACTATGGATCCTGTATCCTGCTGCCCATACGATATCAGGCTGTTCATCAGGACCAGAGATAATATGACCTGCAAAAACCTGTATTTTCTGTTATGGTACATATATCTCATCAGGGGTTAGTTTAATATAATCGACATATATTGAATTATATCCGGCAACGTACTCCTGGACTACTGCAAATCTTAAGGTTTTAGTACCAAAATTTTGAAAAGCGTAAGTACCTGACACAACAGGCTTCCAGGCTATCTTTGTCCAGTTATTGACAGGTGGGCCAATGTTTATGAATTCCCCTGTTATATCATCCTTCAGGAAAACCTGATAATATGCCGGTCCCTGTTTCGGGCCTGTCCATGTAATCCAGTAAGTAGTTTGCAGGACCATAGGTACATCGAATTCAAGATAATCTCCCACAAATTTGCATCCATACATCACGTAGGTACTGTTGGTAGCCCTTGTGTCACTTAATTGTTCAACAATATAGGTAGTATTGGAAACTCTCCTGTTTTCCTTCCGGTCGCACTCTATCCAGATTGGCAGCACGAAAAAACTCTTAGGGATAGTCAACCCATCAAGGATATTTACAATTCCATTGCTGATCTCCAGATCCGTTTGCCTGTATCTGATAGTTGATTTATCAACCTTTTTGCCGGTTACTGATATTATAGTATCAGGCAGAATATCAACGGTATATTTATTATTCGTAAAACAGCCATTAAATGCAATAAACAAAACCTGATTATATGTTTCCTCGTCCATCCCGCTTATATCTCCGAAATACCCTGAAATGGAGTTTAGCGCATCTGAAACATCCTGATTTTGAGGCAAAAATCCTGTAAATTCGACAGTTTCATCATTTAATGCTGCGATGTTATCGAGGTAATAATTTTCAATCTTCCATACGGTATCATATATCGCATCACCATTATCATTAACGCCAATTCGTACACTTTTTTCGAAGTCAATTGACCTGACATCCATTGAAATCAGAAAGTCTTTTAAAATGCTGTAGGAGGAGTCTAGCTGCAGAATATATTCATATACGTTAGGTTTTGGCACCAGAAGTTTATCAATTTCATGGATAACACCATTCTGGCAGTATTTATCCACATATCCCATGTTTATATTTGCCTCTGAGATACTGAAGCCATCGTTGCCTGAATTTCTAAGTTTCAGGAACTTTCCTATTGATGTAAGAAGATCCGAATTTTTAAAATCACGTGAATATAGATTTGTATAAATTATATGGAATCCGATAATCTTTTTCCATTCATCCTCTGTGTATGCAGGCAAGCCTTCAAATGCTGAATTGGTGGGCACAAAAACAGTAAGGTACTGGTTTTTTGTCAGCATGTCATCAAAACCGTACTCAATCAGTGCATTATAGAAACTGCTGAAATTCTCGTTTTCCTGTATCAGGGTAAGCACATTAACATCGGTAAGGTCAGGTGTATTCCCATAGTAATCCTCCCATTTATCATTCAGATTACATGCGGTAGTTAGTGCAATTGTAATGATGACAATTGACACAATCAATGACCGGCTTTTATATTTGAATAATTGCCTCATTCCTGCCATTTGTTAACAGGCCAAAACTCTATATAATCAAAACAACCGAGACCTGGCTTGAGAGCTATAAACTTGAGAGTATGTGATTCCGTTTCTGAAAACTGAAATCTTCCAAGAAAATCGCTTGTATTGTAATTATATAGCCATTCAACGCCAGGCCACCTTTTATTATGTACCAAACCGATCGAAGTCAGTGCAGAACCGTCCCAGACTAACTGAACCAGGTCAGTGTTTGATTGATCACTCGCCCAGTACAGGTGTACATAGTAATCCCCTCTTAGTATGGGCGGTATTTCAAATTCCACAGCCCAGCCTATCTCTGAACTGGTGGTCTGCAGATTTGTTTCACCATCACTCAATGTTGAATTTCTGAAATAAATGCCTGTATTTTCAGCTGAAATGCCATCTATATCTTCCAGGTCTTTTTCAGTATAAATACGCCCCAAACTCAGACCCTGGTAATCTGTCAGATCAATTTTCGTTATAACAGGGGAAGGAATCCAAGGTTCCATGATCCGGTCAATAGAGTGGAAGACACCGTTCTTAGCCTGCTGATTTGATTTTTCTTCTATTATAGTAATGAATTTATCGACCGGTTGACCGTTGTTTTCCTCAAAGTGCCTGTTCAGGTAAATGTTTTCATTCAGCTGCGCGTTGACCAGCATATTCTTATAAAGTGTTGGATAATTAAATGAATCTATATTATTCAGATAATAAAGTCCGGGGACAATATGGTAAGCCATATACTGATAGAATCCATCTTCTTTTCCAGTTGGATCACCAGTGTCAGTATAGAGAGCCATCAAGTCATCTGCTGTGAATATCCCCGCCTCGTTATAAATTTCATCAGGTTCAGCAAAAATGGTAAACCTGCTCCGGATAAATATATCTTCATTCAGATCAATCCTGATGAGGTCAAGAGTATCATCAAGCCCGGCCAGTTCCAATGCATTACCGAAAATACTATAGTCTGGTGATTCCTTGATCCGGCTGAATATGGAACCGACTTTTGGGGCAAGCACTTTATCTATTCTATGAATGATTCCGTTCTCAACCTGTATATCACGATCTGTGATCATGGCCTCATTTACATGTATAGTCTCAAGTCCTCCCTCCGAATAAGTTATAACCAGGT
>CAZEKO010000238.1:0-2391 GCA_964512775.1 uncultured Bacteroides sp.
TAAGAAATGTACCTTGTTATATCTTCAATAAGTATTGCCCGGTCATTCCATCCTCCAATAATGTTTTCAATTTCCTTAATTTCATTATAATCAGTTTCTTCAATAAAAAAGAATTGAGAACCTGATTGAAAAATCTCAATAAAATAACGTAATTGCTTAAGTGTTTGCCGGATTTTATGAAGATATTTTGCCGTATTTGGAGATAACAGATATTTGTCAATACGATCCAAACGTTTTATAATAAATGCAAAGGATTTTTGTGAAAGACTCTCATCACTATATTTCCTGACTGATTCAATGATTTCTTTTTTGACCAGTATCTGTTTCTGCCTGGGATATTCCTCTGATCTTTTAAAGAAGACATCCTTCGCAGTTATCTCCTTGTTGAAAAGATAAGTCTCATATTCCGTAATATCTTTTGTGACTTGATCTCTGTAATTCCCGATAAGGAATCTCATTACCTGGATATCCCGTAAATTCCCTGCATATTTGAAAAAATCATGTAACTGCTCAAAAAATGTTGATGATTTTTTTCTGTAAATCCCGGCCTCATCCAGAAATAAAAAAAGAGCACTTAAACGTTTAATCATTACCCTCAGTTCATGCACTGGTTCTTCTTTTGCACCTTTGAGAGCAAGCCTTAATTGTTTATCATATTCCTTAATTAACCACCTAATATGTTTAATAAAAAGATCTTTATTCACAGTAAATAACATCAATTATAAACGATCACTTATGACAGTGTTGTTACAGACATAGTATACATTAAAAATCCTGTTTGATACTAAATTAATTATGTTGTACATTTAAAAAAAATTAATCTCAAAAAAAATGAAACCACGTCTCTTTAAAATATTATCGGGTATAATTTTAACACTTCTATTTGTCATGCTTACAAATTGTTCTTCTCCGGAAAAGGAAACCTTAACCGACTTACCTGGGATTATCCCCTTACCTGTAAAAATGCAGGTTTATGACGGTCAATTTATTTTAACTCCTGATACTAAAATAATTTATCCGGCTGGGAATGAAGAAATAAAAAAAATAGCGGAATATCTGAATCAATTAGTTTCTAAATCCGCAGGATTTCAACTCAACCTTTCTGATTCTGATAATCCTGGAAAGAATAGTATTTTGCTTCAAACAGGTGATTTTCCTGACATTGGTAAAGAAGGATATATACTGAAAAGCAACCGTAAAAATATCCTGATCAGTGCCAATCATTCGAACGGATTGTTTTACGGTGTGATCACATTATGGCAATTATTACCGGTTAATAGTACAGGGAACAGTATTAGCCTGCCGGTCGTTGAGATTACTGACATGCCACGATTCCCCTGGCGTGGAGCCCATCTTGATGTCGGCAGACATTTCTTCAATGCAGATTTCGTAAAAAATTACATTGATATTATCGCCCTTCATAAAATGAACGTATTTCACTGGCATCTGACAGATGATCAGGGCTGGCGGATTGAAATTAAGAAATATCCGCTTTTAACCGAAATCGGGGCATGGAGGGATGAAACAGTCATCGGCCATCCATGGGCAGGTAAAGAACCCGTAAAATATGATGGAATTAAGCACGGTGGCTTCTATACACAGGATGAAATAAAGGAAATAATCGATTATGCTGCCGACCGCTATATAACTATAGTACCCGAAATTGAAATGCCCGGGCATGCCATGGCAGCTATTGCATCCTATCCTGAACTGGGCTGTACCGGTGAGAAAGTGAAAGTCAGAACCACCTGGGGTGTTTCGCCATATATCTATAATGTTGATGATAACACTTTCAAATTCCTTGAAGATGTCCTGACAGAAGTAATAGACCTGTTCCCGTCCGAATATATTCATATTGGCGGAGATGAAGCAGTAAAGGATCAATGGAAAGAAAGCAAAAAGATACAACAGCAAATCAAAGATCTCGGTCTGAAAGATGAACATGAATTACAGAGTTATTTTATTAAAAGGATAGAGGAATTTATAAACAGCAAGGGCAGAAAGCTCATTGGATGGGACGAAATACTGGAGGGTGGACTGGCACCAAATGCCACTGTCATGTCATGGAGAGGTGTACAGGGTGGAATTGCAGCTGCGCGCGAGGGACATGATGTAGTCATGACTCCAACCACATACTGTTATCTCGATTATTACCAATCGAAAATTACAGACAAGGAGCCTCTTGCTATTGGCGGATATTTACCTCTGGATACAGTGTACAGTTACGAGCCTGTGCCATCAGAATTATCCACTGATGAAGCTGAACATATACTAGGTGCCCAGGCTAATGTCTGGACAGAATATATTGCTACTCCGGAACTTGTGGAATATATGCTCTTACCAAGAATGACCGCACTCGCGGAGTTAACCTGGACCCCAAAAGAAATGAAA
>CAZEKO010000238.1:2491-3645 GCA_964512775.1 uncultured Bacteroides sp.
GAATTAGTGAATTCTACCAAAGGAATTCCCATGGCGGTACCGTGTATCTCATTTAAAAAATACAGTGTAAAATTCATTATAATCATTGCAGGCATTATTTTTTTTCAACCGAACCTTTTTCCTCAAACTAATGACACTTTACAATCCAAAAAACTGCCCATCAAGGTTGCCGGATTTCCTGTAGTTTTCTATACTCCTGAAACCAGATTAGCTGGCGGAGTATATGCCCATTTCATTTATACCGGATCACCAGAAAATCATTTATCTTATTTTGGGATATTTGCTGGATTATCATTGAATAAACAATATACTTTCAGTCTTTTGCCCGAGTTATGGTGGAGTAATAATACCTGGCATCTGAACGGAGAGCTAAACTGGCAATATTGGCCGGATAAATTTTATGGACTGGGTAATGAAACAAAAAGTTCTGAAGAAGAATTTTATATTTCCAAAATAAAAGGCATTAAACTGGACCTGTCCAGACGCCTGAAGTCGTACGTTTATACCGGACTACTTTTTGAATTTGAGCACAACCATATTATCGAATATGACACTGTCTCATATTCTAAACTACCAGATGGAACCATCCCCGGAAGTACCCGATCGGTAATATCAGGTGTTGGACTGAATCTTGCCATAGATTCCCGTGATCATGTATTTTTCCCAATGAAAGGATCCTATTACCAGTTACGTCTTGTTTATTTCAGTAAAATTGTCGGAAGTTCAACTAATTATTTAAAATGTATCATTGATCTAAGGCAATATTTGACTCTGGGGAACAACCATGTTTTATATTTGCAAGGATATGCCAAATTCCAGCCTGGCAATGATATACCTTTCAGAAACCTTTCATTGTTTGGTGGAGACAACCTGATGAGGGGATATTTCAGGGGACAATTTCGCGACAATAATATTTTCGCCCTCCAGGCTGAATATCATACTCCTTATATATGGCGGATTGGCGGTGTGGTTTTCGCCGGGGCAGGAGATGTTTTTGGTCCATATTCAGATAATAACTTTTCCAAAATTAAACCGTCAGCTGGAGTAGGTTTAAGATTCATATTATTAAAAGATGAAAAACTCAACCTAAGAATTGATTATGGATTTGGCAGAGGTGATAGGGGTCTTTATTTTAACATTCTGGAAGCGTTCTA
>CAZEKO010000239.1:0-3630 GCA_964512775.1 uncultured Bacteroides sp.
GTGGGAATATTTGCGTGCTGTTTTTTCCTGCTTGCAGGATGCAGTAACGGATACTTTGGAAAACCAAAGATCTCTGGTGAACTGAAACAATGGCACCGGGTGACATTGACATTCCGTGGCCCGGAAACATCAGAACTGGATGAACCGAATCCTTTTCTCGATTACCGGCTTAATGTTACATTCAAGAATGGAGATAAAGAATATACTGTACCGGGTTTTTTTGCAGCTGATGGGAATGCAGCTGAATCAGGAGCCATTTCAGGTAATAAATGGAGAGTTCATTTCTGTCCGGATAAAAAAGGTACCTGGACTTATTCTGTTTCGTTCAGGCAGGGAAAAGCCATTGCAGTGAATGATGATATTAATGCCGGAGAACCTGTGTTTCTTGATGGGGCAGAGGGCAGTTTTGAAATAGCAGAGACAGATAAAACCGGGAGGGATTTCAGGGGAAAGGGTAAATTGAGATATGTGGGAGGGAGATATATGCAATTTACAGGAACAGGTGATTATTTTCTTAAAGGTGGAGCTGATAGTCCTGAAAACTTTCTGGCATTTGAAGATTTTGACGGGACTTATGCAAACAAAAATCTAACGCAACGACCAGGAGATAATATTCCTGCAGGAAAGCTTCACAGGTATGAACCTCATTCGATCGACTGGAAGGAGGGTGATCCGGTCTGGAGAAATAATAAAGGAAAAAATATTATTGGTGCCCTGAACTACCTGGCTTCCAGGGGTATGAATTCTGTTTATATGCTAACTATGAATGTTATGGGAGATGGAGATGACGTCTGGCCATGGACCGATCGAAATGAAAGATACCGCTTTGATTGCAGTAAACTGGATCAATGGGAAATTGTTTTCAGTCATATGGATCAACTTGGGATAATGATGCACTTCGTTACCCAGGAAACGGAGAATCAATGTCTTCTGGATATTGGTTATACAGATGTCCAGAGGAAACTATATTTCAGGGAACTTGTTGCCCGTTTTTCTCATCATCTGGCAATTACATGGAATATGGGCGAAGAAAACGGACCAGCAGGGTTTTCACCTATTGGCCAGACCGATAACCAACGGAAAGATGCCGCTGCCTACCTCAAAAGAATTAATCCTTATAATGATCAGATAGTCATACATACTCATTCGTCGGAACAGGATCGGAATAAAATCATAACTCCTTTGTTGGGATATCCTGGACTGGATGGCTTGTCTGTCCAGGTGGGAAATCCGATTGAGTCTCATTTCCAAACCTTGAAATGGCTCAAGCTTTCTGCTGATTCAGCGAAATCCTGGATTGTCTGTCTGGATGAGATCGGCCCTGCTAACACAGGTGTTAAACCAGATTCAGCCGATCCTGATCATGATATAATAAGAAAATATGTTCTTTGGGCGAATCTGATGGCAGGCGGCGGCGGAGTGGAATGGTATTTCGGCTATAATTTTCCGGATAACGACCTGGGGTGCGAAGACTGGCGTACACGTTCTGCAATGTGGGATCAGACCCGATATGCACTGGATTTCTTTAAACGCCATCTTCCTTATTGGGAAATGAAAAGCAGAGACGACATTACACCCAATAAAAATGATTATTGTTTAATTCTGGAGGGGGAAATCTATGCTATTTATATTCCTGCGGGCGATGAAACTAAAATTGATCTGTCAGGCTATGAAGGGGATTTTGATATTAATTGGTTCAATCCCAGAAAAGGCGGAGAGCTTGAATTCGGGACCAAAACACAAATCCCGGGTGGACATATAGTTGATATTGGTTTACCACCGGAAAATACAGATAAAGACTGGGTGGCACTCGTTGTCTTTAATGGAATTTAAATAAGAGAGAAGCCAGGAGGCTGTTTTCCAAAAATAACTTTCGATCTTTGTAAAATTAAAGGAATCGGGAATGAGAACAATTTTTGTATTCTTTATAATGAACCTGGCAATTGTAATCAAAGCTCAGGATACAATTACCCAACCATGGAGTCATTTGAATTTTAATAACAATCCTGACAATTTTCAATTTGCTATTATGCCTGACCGGACTGGCGGCCACCGGCCGGGTATTCTTGAAGATGCCATTAATAAACTGCAACTCCTTCAACCGGAATTTGTAATAAGCATTGGTGACATGATTGAAGGTTACACTTTGAATGAACCTGAGATTCGCCAGCAATGGACTATCTATAACAGTTTTGTTGAAAAGCTCGGTATGCCATTCTTTTATATCCCCGGAAATCATGATTACACCAATCAGGTAATGTCCAGGATATGGGAAGAATTATACGGACCATCTTATTATTACTTTATTTATAGAAATGTCTTGTTTCTTTGCCTGAATTCAGAAGAATCGACCACAGGAGAAGGAACAGCAGGAATAGATGAAGTGCAATTTAATTATTTTAAGGAAATTCTTACTGATTATCCGGATGTCAGATGGACCATTGTTCTTATGCATCGACCGTTATGGCTTGATGATGAAACCGGATACTGGAATGAAATTGAATCATTGCTGAATACAAGAAAACATACTGTTTTTGCAGGACATTTACATCACTATGTCAAGTATGAAAGAAATAATGGAAAGTATATTATCCTGTCAACAGCAGGTGGTATAAGTGAGCTCAGAGGACCGAATTTTGGCGAATTTGATCAGATTGCCATGGTTACTATGTCTGAAGAAGGCCCGATTCTCGCAAACTTACTTCTTCAGGGTATATGGGATGAAAACGTGGTAACCCAGGAATTATACGATATGATCAATTCAAAAAATATTATGGTAGAACCGGTATTTGTTGACGAGGACAAATTCACAAATACTGAATTCAGGATCATGGTATCTAACGAATATAATTATCCGATGTGGGTGTACCTGACTTTCGATGAAAATCCTCTTCTTAAACCGGAAATTATAAGTTTTCAGAAAGAAATTTTACCGAATTCATTGGATATCGTTAAGCTGCCGGTCAATACTATTACTCCTGTTGACATAAAACGTATTCAACCGCTTTTCCTGAAAGCATGGACTGTTTATAAATATGAAAACAACCGTCAGATAAATGTCGATTCAAAATTTGGAATAGCACCAGTCAAGAAAGAATACTGCTATTTTGCAAATGGCAAGATCTGGATTGATGGAGTCATAGATGAGTGGGAGGGACTGTCATTCCGAACAGATACGCGGTCGCCAAAAACAGAAGATATAGATGAATACTATGGCGACTTTGATGGAAGTTTTGAGTTCGATGTAAAGTATGATCATGAGAACCTTTATATTGCATTGTCAGTTTGGGATGATCAGTTAATAACTGATGAAAAACAGTCACATTGGACTCAGGATGTTGTGCATATATATCTGGATGGAAGACCACTTGAGATCAGCTCTAACGGAAGAGGAGAGAATCAGTCAGATGATTTCCTGTATATCATTTTTGCACCAGCAGCAGGTAAAAAAGCGGATGCAAATATCTATCAGAAACAACGCTTACCCCAGAATACAACTATTGTTACGAAGAAAACAGTGGCTGGTTTTGATGCTGAGATCTCTGTTCCACTGTCTTACCTGGATTTAAAAAATGGTCCTGACTGGGAAAACTTCCGTATAAATATTGCGTTCGCTGATTACGATGAAAA
>CAZEKO010000240.1:0-3603 GCA_964512775.1 uncultured Bacteroides sp.
TTACTGACAAGGAGACCGGTGAACCTCTGGTCGGTGTAAACGTGACTATCAGAGACCAGTTGACAGGTACGGTTACTAATGCCTATGGTAGTTTTAGTCTTATAACACAAGTACCTCGGCCCTTTATTCTTATTATATCCATGCTTGGCTACCAGAGCCAGGAATTTGAGATCGATGTCGACAGGACTGAACTTGAAATTCAGATGCTGGAACAAATTTACCTGGGACAGGAGGTTATAATTTCTGCTTCGAGGATTAGAGAAAGCATAATGAAATCTCCTGTAAGCATTGAAAAAATAAATGGACTAGAAATTCAGCAGTCTTCTGCGGCGAATTTTTATGATGGATTATATACACTGAAGGGAGTGGACATGAATGTCCATAGCCTGACATTCAGTTATCCCAGTACACGGGGTTTCACAGGTGAAACCAATTACCGGATGAACCAGATCGTAGATGGTGTAGAAAACGTACCACCTGGATTGAGCTTCAGTGCGGGTAACATATTTGGCCTTTCTGAGCTGGATGTGAAAAGTATAGAACTTCTTATCGGGGCTTCCTCAGCCCTATATGGACCGGGAGGTATGAATGGAACACTTATTATGACAAGTAAGGATCCTTACAATTTCCAGGGATTTAGTTTTTCCAGCCAGGCAGGAATAATGAATGTGAATGGAAAACATGGTTCCGGTCTTACACCGATGGGGAGTGTCAATTTCAGGTACGCAAAAGCATTTAACAATAAACTGGCTTTTAAAGTAAAAGCGGGTTATCTGAGGGCAACCGACTGGTTTGCAAATGACCTCCGCGACCGGAATGATCTGAATAATCCTCTCAGCAACCGGGAAAATAATCCAGGATATGATGGGGTAAATGTGTATGGAGATGATATCATTGTCCCGGTAAATCTTAAAGATGTTGCGCCCCAGGTTGCTGTCGGGGTTGCTGAATCACAGGGACTGGTACCTGGGACTCCTGAATACGATGCTGAAGTACAAAGGATTATTGATCTTTTTCCCGATCAGATCGTAACCCGAACCGGCTGGACAGAAAAAGATATGCTTGATCATATCACAGAAAATCTCAGATTTGGTGGTTCTGTTCACTACCGTTTCCTCGACAGGTTCGAAGCTATGCTTCAGGGGGATTATGCACAGGGCTCCAGTGTGTACACTGCGCAGAACCGTTTTTCACTAAGGAATTTTAGCATTTATACATTAAGGGCAGAAATAAAAAACAATGATTCCTATATACGGGCATACACTACTTTGGATAATTCGGGCGATTCATACGATGCCGGAGGTGCCGCGTTGAAACTAAATGAGGCATGGAAGCCAAGCGAACAATGGTATGAGGAATATATCCAGATTTTTACCCAGCAGCTCCTGATGGGTAATTCTGAAGAATCTGCTCATCGGTTTGCCCGTACTGTTGCAGATAACCGTGATCAGAATAATAACATTTTCGATCCGTCAAGGCCTGCTTTGCCTCTTCCCGGAACGGAGGAATTCGATGAGTATTTAAATCCAATAATACATACTCCAGTGAGTGATGGCGGAGCTGAAGTTATTGACCGAAGCAGGGTGTACCATGTGGAGGGTATGTATAATTTTAACCGTATTATAAAGTGGTTTGAATTGATTGCCGGAGCGAGCGGACGATTATACCAGATCAATAGTGAAGGAACAGTATTTTTCGATTCCCCGGGACATCCGGTACAGTTTAAACAATATGGTGTCTTTTTACAGGCCGGAAGACAATTAATTAATGAACAATTAAAGTTAACGACTTCAGCAAGATACGATAAGAATGACTATTTTAAGGGGCGGATAACTCCAAGATTATCAGTTATTTATTCATTCGGGACCAGATTGGAAAACAATATTCGTGCTTCCATTCAGACGGCCTTCCGTTTCCCGTCCATTGCGGATCAGATGGTGGATATCAATGTGGGACCTTTCATTATTCTGGGGGGGCTTCCTGAAGTTCAGGCCCAATATAATATTTTTGATAATCCGGTATATCCGCTTTCGGGGGGAAACCCCATAACAGATAAACCTGTAACTGAAAATGGACCCTATAAAATTCCGGCATTCAGACCGGAACGTGTAATAGCAACGGAAGTAGGCTATAAGGCTCTGTTAATGAGAAAACATCTTATGATAGATGCATATGTGTACAGCAACCAATATAATGGATTTCAGGCCACCCAAGTGCTAGTCCAGAATCCGTATGCAGAAGATGAAAGAAGATTTCAGACTACCATCAGCACCGATCAGCCCATTACAGCATATGGCTGGGCTTTTGGTGCCGATTACCGTGCCATTCGTGACTTTATTATCAAAGGAAATATTTCATATGATGGATTGAAAGAATTGGAAGAACCTGTTCCAGGGTTCCAGACTAAATTCAATACACCGAGGTACAAACTGAATCTGGGAGTTGGAAACAGTCATCTGACCCGAAGGATTGGATTTAACATCAACTGGAGGTGGCAGGAAGCATTTCTCTGGGAATCCACTTTTGGTGTTGCCGAAATTCCGGCAAGTAATACTCTTGATGCCCATGTCAGTTATCACCTTTCCCGGATTAAATCCGTCCTTAAATTAGGTGGATCCAATCTCCTGAACAGATATTATTCTACAAGCCTTGGTACCGCGCAGGTGGGGGGCTTATATTACCTTTCATTGACGTTTGATGAATTAATGAACTGATGCCAGTTTGGGTGTGGAGTTGAGCAGGTTCTGGTTTGAACTGAATAAATGAGGTTTAAGGTCTGGAAAACCTGATGCCCATAATAAGTATATCATCAATCTGTTCAACATCGTGTTTCCATTCAGTAAATTTTTTTTCCAATATAACTTTTTGTTCATGCAGTTGTTTTGTGTGGATATCAATCAATAATTCCTTGAATTTTTTTGATCTGAACGTCTTCCTCACTGGCCCCCCGATCTGATCTACATACCCATCTGAGAACATATAAATGATGTCATTCACCTCAAACTGCATTTCTTTATTACTAAAAGGATTTCTTTCACCTTCATACATACCGATCGGCATAAAATCTCCTTTAATTTCGCTTAAACTATAATTCCGAATAAGGTAAAGAGGACGAAAAGCACCGGCGTACTGGAGTTTCTTCCTGCCAAAATCAATGACACATAAAGCCATTTCTATACCATCTCTTGTTTTATCATCCTTCCCGGTCTGGCGAAGAGATTTTATCAATTGTTCACGAAGCTGGTTCAATATCTCATTAGCTACAATTGTTTTGGTCTTGTTCACTATTTCATTCAGAAAGGCAATCCCCAGGATGCTCATAAAGGCACCGGGGACACCATGTCCGGTGCAGTCAGCAACAGCAACAATCACTTTATTATCTTTATGTGCCAGCCAGTAATAATCACCGCTGACAATGTCCCTTGGTTTGTTTAATATAAAATAGGATGGCAATAAGCTGTCCAGGTCTTCTTTCAGAGGTAATAATGCATTCTGAATACGGCTGGCATAATGAATACTATCGGTAATTTCCCGTTTCTGTAACTCAATCTGTTTTGTTCGTTCAATAACTTTTTGTTCCAGGTTTTCATTAGCTTCTTTCAG
>CAZEKO010000241.1:0-1956 GCA_964512775.1 uncultured Bacteroides sp.
GGCTATATTTTTGAACATGTCCAACGTTTTTCGTATCGTAAGTTTTTATATAACAAACAAAACCAATTGATAAAAATTGAAATTGCCCTGTCTTTCAATCCACTTAGCTGCGCTATTATACCAGGTACAACTTTTGAAGATGGCGATGATCCCAGGAAGGCTAAAATTGGTCAATATATGGAATATGAATATTCAGACAATGGAAATCTGAAAATCAAAAATTTCTATTATATAAATGATGATAATAAACAACTAATGAATTATGCAAAATACGAATATGAAAATGATAAAGTAGTTAAAATCAAATTATTCAATCCACAAGATCAGTTAACACATTATTACACTTACTTTTATGACAGTAGCGGTAATGTTTCGAATGAAGAATATTACTATATACAGGATGGTGCTGATGCTAAACTTCAAACCCGAATATTATACGAATATGATGATAAGAATAATCCGTTTAAAGTATTCGCTGTTGAAGGTACCCCGGGCAGTAATACCAATAAAAACAACATTACCAAACAAACAACAATTAATTATTATGCCGAGGAAGAACAATCTTATACAGTTGAATACTCATATGAATATAATGATTTGGGGTATCCTGTTAAGGCAAATAGCCTGGAATACATTTATGGCGAAGGAGAATAAGAGGTATGAATATGAAACAAAAATTCTATTTTTTTATTTTTTTATTGATCATTATATTAATTGGATGTGAAAAAGAAAACTATGATGAAAACTGGATTAACAGCAATTATTCAGGATCATTTAAAAACATTGAATTCGGTGAAACATTGATTCAGAATTTTTCCACGGGTATTTATAAGGAGGAAGACATTCCTGATGACCTAAAACAATTGACTTTTGGAAGAATAGAAATCGATTTTAAATACAACGGCGGTGCTCTGACATCTTTTATGCCAATATTATACTTTGGTTCAATTAATAAAAACAACAATGATAATGCTGTTGAAGAAACGCAGTTTCATTTGGTTGTGGAAATAGGACATTACAATGTAATACCTTATCCGGTCGAAAATTTATTTTATACTATTTGTTACCATCGTTATCCTTTATATTGCAGAGATACTTATATTCCAATCATTTCTGGCGAAAACTATACTTTTATTCTCGATAAAAGGCCTGAAGGGATTATTCTTCAACTTAAAAAAGGAACGGAAATTGTTAATGCATTTCCAAGCGCATTTTTTCCCGATTCCTCACAACTGTTTTTTAAAGATGTGACGCTACAAATTGATAAAAACAAGGGTGACTCACTCAATACTATTCTGATGATTGGAAAAGGTTTTGTAGGCTTTGATAAGGGTTTACATGATTTTAACGGACAGGTTTCGGGTGTAAAAATTTATAAGTACACACTTTCTGAATCGAATACAGGATTTGAAATGATGCATGTTAAAAATCAGCATTTCGAAAAACAGCAGGTAAATTATTCTATAAAGGATAATTTATATGGCGAAGGCAATTATATAAATATGAAATACGATTTTTGGCCTTACATATACGAAAACGGCATTTTAAAACCAAATGGAAATATGCAAAGCTCCGAATCGAAAAAAACACTAAATAATCAATCATTAATATATCAAATTACATCACAGAATATCGGATTATATAAAATATATCTTGAAACTGTTAATAAGGATAATCAAATACTTAATTCGACCGTTAAACCTTTCGAAATTTGGGTTTATCCGAAAGAATGGGAGTTTGATTATTGATTAATCTGAAATTATGTTAACAAGCAGAGCTGAGCGCAAATTCTCTAATTCGGCAGATTTGTCCTATAATGGATTGCATTATGTTAATATAGCTTTGGAAAAAGTTTTGCGATCCCCGCAAAGCGGGATTGAGCAAAATTTTTCAAGGTTATATTAGCGTAAAGGCCAATACCTACCCACCATAATTAACAGACACAATAACGACACA
>CAZEKO010000241.1:2056-3601 GCA_964512775.1 uncultured Bacteroides sp.
TATGTAAAAGCATATAATAATTAAAAGAATGCTCTTAGTATATGTTTTTGCATATAATTTATGTATATTTGTACAAAATTATATTTATAAGCATATAATGAAACGATTATCAGATTTCGTAAAGGAAAGAAGAAAAGAGGTGAACCTGTCACAGTTGGAATTTGCTGAGAAGGCTGGTGTTGCGTTAACAGTTGTCAGGAAAATTGAACAAGGTAAGACAAATTTGAACATGGATAAGGTGAACCTGGTATTGAATATGTTTGGACATGAACTTGCCCCTGTAAATTCAAGGGTTTTGGATAATAATTAACTTTCTGAAAAATGAGAAGGGCAAAAATTTACTATAAAAAAATCCTGGCCGGTATATTAACTGAAACCAACGATGGTGAGTATGTCTTCCAGTATGAAGATAATTATATTAAGCAGTATCCTGGCCAGTTTATCACCTTTACAATGCCTGTTTTGGACAAACCATATACTTCAAACAGGCTCTTTTCATTTTTCGATGGATTGATCCCTGAGGGATGGTTACTGGAGATCTCATCAGACTACTGGAAAATTAACCGTAATGACAGGATGGGTCTATTGCTTGCTTGCTGTAAGGATTGTATTGGGGCTGTGAGTGTTGTACCAATTACTGAAAACAATGAATAATAAATGTTTATATTGTTACGAGGATCTTTCAGAAGAGAAGGATTTCCATGAGAAATGCAGCCGGTTATTTTTTGGTACCCATAATGCTCCGGTAATGGATTACACACTTGACCAGATGTCAGAACTGGCTAAACAAGTTGTTGAAAGGAGTATTGCACTTACAGGTGTGCAGGCAAAACTATCTATGACACTGGTCAACAGGGCCAGAGACAGATCTGACGCCAGGTTAACGGTTGTTGGTGCGTTGGGAGGAAATTACATTTTTAAGCCACCTATGTACCGATATCCTGAGATGCCACAAAATGAACATGTTACAATGAGGATGGCTGAGTCATTTGGCATCAGGGTTGTACCTTCAAGCCTGATCCGGTTAAAATCCGGAGAATTATCCTACATAACGCGGCGGCTTGACAGGGGTGAAGACGGGACAAAAATCCATATGATCGATATGTTCCAGGTTTTGGAAGCATTCGATAAGTATAAAAGTTCAATGGAAAAGATAGGTAAGGCATTAAGTAATTATTCAGGCAATACCTTGCTGGATAAATTGTTACTTTTTGAACTTACCTTGTTTTGCTTCCTTACAGGAAACAGTGATATGCACCTGAAAAACTTTTCAATGATTGAAGCAAGTTACGGGTGGATTTTGTCCCCGGCATATGACTTGTTGAATGTTGCCATCATAAATCCGGAAGACAAAGAAGAACTGGCATTAACGCTTGAAGGTAAAAAGAACAAACTGAACCGTGAACATTTCATTAAGTTCGGACAAGGATTAGGACTAACGGATAACCAGGTTAATGGAGTTTTTGATCGTTTCAGAAAAAAAGAACCGGAAGCACATTCCTGGATCAACCGGTCATTTTTATCTACTGATATGAAGAAACGGTA
>CAZEKO010000242.1:0-1204 GCA_964512775.1 uncultured Bacteroides sp.
CTGAAATATATAATATTAAATTTGTAATTACATCAATATCTTCGTAAAGTGCAAATGACCTGAAGAATGAGAAAACGCATCTTTTTTAATTTCTTTTTATTCCTGATTTCATTTATTATTCTGCTGGGGAGTGTTTCAGGCGCTCTTATTAAACAACGGGATGATCCACAACTGGAATTATTCCGGAAGGTTTCTAAATATGTGGATGAAAATGAACGTTGTTTCAAATGTCACGATGGAGCGTCAGATTTGACTGAAAAGGAAGAAACAGATGCTCCAGATAGCTCAAATGTAAAAAAGCCACAGGTTATAACCCGACAGGAATTCTATAAATCCAATCACAGAAGCCTCGCGTGTCTCGGTTGTCATTCAGATCCTACGCCTGAATTTCCGGACCGGACCAGTAAAGAGGCAGCTACTTCCAAAACATGTACCGATTGCCATCAGTATATTAAGAACCATCAGCATTATCAGTTTGCCGTTATTGAAGAAGAATACCTGCAAAGTGTTCATCATCTGAAAAAACAATCAGAATTCAGCTGCTGGAAATGCCATGATCCACATAAATACAAAATCACTATCCGGAATACAGAAAATCTGCCAGCAGCAATAGCTTATGACAATGAAATTTGTATGTCCTGTCATACAAATGCCAATCCATTTTCTATTAAAATGCACATATGGTTGCCAGAATTGGAGAACCATTTCAGGAGTGTTAGATGTATCGATTGTCACACAAAAATTAACGAAAATGTTCTTGTTGCACATATGGTTTTGCCAAAAGAGAAGTCTGTCAGGAATTGCAGCGAATGCCACTCGCAAAATTCCATTCTACTCACAACCCTTTATAAACAACAATATGGTGAAGCAGTAGCTAAAAGTGGTTTCTTTAATTCTGTTGTGATGAAAGATGTTTATATAGTCGGGGGAAACCGTAGCAAAATCCTGAATATTATTTGTCTGACTTTTTTCGGATTGACATTCATTGTGATGCTTATACATATGATCCCAAGACTTTCAAAAAAGACTAAAACCTGATCCATGTACCATCATTATCCATTATATATTCGTCTGTGGCATCTGTTAAATGCTGTGTTTTTTCTTCTTCTTATCCTGACAGGATTGAGCATGCAATTCTCAAATCCTGATCATGCGTTTATCTCATTTCCAGTATCAATCAGGTTACATAAAATTTGTGGAATTG
>CAZEKO010000242.1:1304-3562 GCA_964512775.1 uncultured Bacteroides sp.
TTCATGTGATTTTAGGATTTTTGATGTCTCTTTTTATGTTCGTGCATATATATATGTGTACATTAGCTAAAACACCATTCAGCAGTTTCAGGGCTATTATAACAGGATGGCAAAAGGTGGAGAAGGAGTAAGGTGTTAATTTGCGGAACCCGGAACCCGGAACCCGGAACCCGGAACTATTCCCCCCCATACACATGAACACTATTTTCAGCTGAGGGGAGATAATTAATTCCGAACCAGCATATCAGCAATACGATAAATGCCAGGCTCAATGCCCATAAAGGTGTTTTAATTTTTCCTGGTTGGAACATCCTGAAGTGAATATATAGCAAGTAACTTAGCCATGTCAGGAATGCCCATGTCTCCTTGGGATCCCATGTCCAGTAATGCCCCCAGGCTTCCTTTGCCCATAGTGCTCCGAACAATAATCCCATAGTCAGAAATGCAAAGCCAATATATACGAGGTTGTCTGCCAATCTGATTGTGATTGCATCAAATGTTTTATAATAAACTTTAAATAGTCCGTAAGCCGCAACCATAGATGAAAACGCAAGAATGGCATATGACAGGATGTAAACAATAACATGTGGGATAAACCATGGGCTTTGCAAAGCTGGCATAAGAGTCTTGTCATAATTTTCAGGATGAAGCAAATTAATAAGAAGAAACAAAACTGACATTACTATTGTAAAAACCAACAGAGTCTTGTATTTCCATCGTAAATAGGTGATTAATCCAATTACCGAAAGGAAAATTGTATACCATAGTCTTGTCTCTCCAAGTGTACGCATCGGTGGCCGTTCCAGATTGATCCACAGAATAACTATAAAATAAAGAATACTTATAATGCCAAGAAGAATGCAGATTCTGCCCGGCCATTCAAGTCTGATCATTTTACCGGCAAGGCCTATCATTAAAATCCCAGCAAACCATAGAATTATTGTACTGATTGCAAAAACATGAAAATTCATCCAGAACATTTTTCACTCCTTTCTTATTTCATTGCCTTTCCAAAAGAGATATACGGATCCTGCAAGCATCATAATTATTCCAGTATACACCACAGGAAGCCATGGATCTTTGACAGCTTCAATTACACTTGTAGTTGACCATTTACCGAGATGTTCATCATAACTTAGCTGGTATAATGAAAATCTTTTTACACGTTTTGGTTTATTGACTTCTATTGTAACCGTATCAGTTTTATCATGCTGAACTATTTCAATTAGTGATAAATACTTTTCAGGTTCAGGTTGTTCCATAAAGATTACGTAATCATTGTCAACAGGGAGAAATGTCGGAGGAAATGCAAAACTGCCACAACTTATCCACCCTTCGTTTTCACTATTGGTTCGAAGGTTTCTCACGCTGATAAGTGCAGCTGGTGCAGCCCCTGTCGAATCAATGGAAATATATTCATCTAGTCCCGGGTATGCATTCAATAAGATTTTGTTTATCCTGACTTCCCAATCATTAATAAGATATTCCTGATCTTTTTTAATCAGAGATAATCTGATATTTGAGTCATCAACCAGCTCTCCCGTTTTTGTATTGCCAATCCCTATTTTTGGAGGATATTCATCAATTGCAAAATCCAGGAGTTTAAGGCTGAAAGGCAGTGATACTGCATTTCCGGTCTGATCCAGGCCTATATTTTGAGATTCATGGCCTTCAGTCAATTGAACAGTCAACCTTATTAAATCACCACTCCCAAGGGATCCTGCAAATACAATAATCCAAAGTCCCGCATGGTTGAACAGAAAACCAATGTTCCTGCGATTTATTGGCAGGATCCTCCTTAATATTACCAGCCCAAGACATGTCAGAAGGTATAAACCTGAAACGAATAACAGCCAGCCGTTACGAATGGAACTTAATCCAAGGATTTTAATCAATCCCGGCGCATCCGGATTTTGTTGAGGAATAAAGCCCAGAAGAAACACAACGAAAGCAAAAAAAGTTATAGAACTGACTGCCGCTGGGACACTTGATAACCATTTAATAAATGGTTTGCGCCTGAAGAAGAGGTGAAAAATAAACAGCAGGATTATTAGTGTTATTCCTGCAACCATATTTAAAGGCCATTGCAGCCCGGTGAAATGCTTGCCCCCCAACAATACCTGAAGAATCAATCCTAGTAGAAGCAGCTCCAGTACAATCATAAAACTCTCTCTGTAACCCCATGGATGTTCCCAGGTCTTTCTCCGGTCTTTTTGTTCCTGTACCAAAAAAATATTGTTTTATGGAAAATTTAAAAA
>CAZEKO010000243.1:0-237 GCA_964512775.1 uncultured Bacteroides sp.
AGACAGATCATTGAAAATTCCGCATATGGGATGGAATGAATTGTCGGTTTTAAAGCCGCATCCATTGCTTGAAGGGATCAAGCCTGGAAATGAATTTTATTTTGTGCATTCATATTACCCTGATCCTGATGATGAATACAAGTATGCATTGACAAACCATGGTGTCGATTTCTGCTCAGCACTCGGCAAGGATAATCTGTTCGCTACACAATTCCACCCGGAGAAAAGCGGACGAAT
>CAZEKO010000243.1:247-3531 GCA_964512775.1 uncultured Bacteroides sp.
TAGGGAAGATGATCAGATCGTGAGATAAAAAAATAATAGTTAATGTTTGTCACTTCGATACGCCGCTATTAATTAAAGTACGAGTTGGTGGTTAAGCGATGCATTGAGTTTACTGAAAGGCAGAGTAATTGTCCGTATCGATGCCATACTTTGGATCTGCATATTAATAATTTCGTATTTTTTATAATTTACATTGTTATGCTTACTAAGTACAACGCCACATAAAATAGGGGGCAAATTATTATAGTTCCGTAGGAACGACAATATTTGTAGCTGAAAATATAAACTGAAATCCAAGCCCCGTAGGGGCGAAATATTTCGTCCCTACGGGACTATATTACAAAATAGTAATTAATGCTACAAATATAACATCCCTAACGGGATTATAGATTATTTTCTTTTATTGCCCCCTTATTTATGTGGAACTGTACTAAGCTTACAAATTTTAATCTTTTCAAGAAAAAAATTTGCTTAAATAATATAATGATAAAATCATAATGCATAAATTTAATGAGTTTATCCCGGTAAAATCATCTACAACCTTTTTTTTATTTTTACACCTTAGTAGCTAGGTTCACTTTTTTCTTTACCTTATTACCTTATTCTTATGTAATGTTTCCTGATAATATTTTATAAATTGTTCATATTCTTCGGCAAACGTTACCTTCTTATAGTGTATTGGTTGATTTAATATATATTGACACATTTTATCAATATCTGATTTTGATATTGAAAAGGCTGATGCTGATCTTTGCCATGAAAAATGGTATTTGGTAAATTTATTTTTATTGATAAAACGTTCGGAGCTGTCAGCAACGATAGTTGCTAATTGTTCTTCTGATATTGCGGGAGATCGCGAGACTATGAAATGCAGATGATCAGGATTTGCATAAATTGTATATAATTTACAGGAATTGTTATTAATAATTCCTGTTATATATTTCTTATTATATAAACGCAGAGACCGCAGAGTACGCAGAGGATTCGCAGAGAAAAAATAGGAAAAGGGAGGATTTTTACCTAATTTTTTTTATTATTTATTAATTCTCTGTGTTAAATCTAATTATCCTACTGAAATAGATTCTAAATGCAAAATGAGTATAAATGTTGTTATATTCGATTTTCATAACCAATAAGGTAATAAGGTTTAGGAGGTTAGTTAATTTTCATGGCTACTAAGGTGTAAAAGATAATCTAAGGTTTTTTTAGTAATAACTCAACTTGACTGACTTTTTTATTAAAGTATGTTTACATTTTTTTGTTTATGTATATGTTATTTGGAAATAGGGTTCAAGTGGAAAAAAATTCTTATCACTTGAATCCTCGACCCCGCGTATCTTTGATACGACGAATCCTTCTCAAAATAAAATATAATCATACGTTTTATAAAAAATGTACAATAAAAAGTCAGTCAAGTTGAGTAATATTAATTATTTATATAATTAGTCTATGTCGCTAAACAAGCGACCTAAAATTGTCAAGATACCATGGGTACAGATGGACGTAGCACTATTCTCTTTTTGATTTCCATGGTTTTCGCATTTTCTCCATCATTGCCGGCAATTAATTCCCTAATCCCCATACAACATAACTTAAAATCCGAATAGCTGCTTATGCCCAGCATGTCATAAGCTTCTTCAAATTGAATCCTATGGCAGCTTTTTGACCTGAGATTATATCTCCGGCGTCTGTCTTCGCTCGAGACTTCTTCAACCCCAATTTGCCTGCAACTCCTATCCTTGGCTCTATGCCTGCCCTGCGACAATATAATTCCCGGGCCGTATCTCTGTCCACTTCCCATTCCGCTTGTCCTCTCGGCTGTATCCCGATCTTCCTTATTTTGTATTCCTTGCAGAGGTTTATGTTTTCCGCCGAATACATGCCCCTGTCCGTTCCGAATGAATCCGGTATCTCTCCAAATGTATTTATGCTCTCCTGAAGAGATATCTTCACACAATCCGTATCCGCTATAACCGGGTTTTCCGGCGCCATAACAAATAAAAAACCGCCGGTATATTGATTTATTATCCACTTCCTCCCAATCTCCGACGGCTTTCCGACTTTTCCCTTCTTTATGAAATGAGGTATATTCTTGTACAGGCTTAATATCTTGTCTGCCGCTACCTGACCAGTCTCCAGCCAGCTTTTTATCTGATCCAATAATGTCGGCATTATTTCCAATAAATGCTCCATCTCTTTCCTCAAATATGCCCTCAGTCCTTTGACCTTCTCCGTTAACTGAGATAAAGACAATAACTTCTCGAGAAATATTCCGCTTATCTCCATTACTTCCTTTAACAGGTCTTCCTTCTGCTCCTTTGCCTTCGCGAAAAACTGATATTCCTTTACCTTCTCTTTCGTCTTCTTCCCAAGTTCCAGCAGTTCTTCCAACTTGTCGCTCGCGTTTCCCAGTATTTCCGCCGCTATTTTCTTTACTCTCTCCTGAAACTTTTTCATCAAATTCATCTCTGTCGGGTATGATATCCCGGATTCCTGTACCGTTGTATCCATATCCACATCCTTCCCGTTCGTAAACCCGTGACTTTTCGCTGTCTTCAGCAGGTATCTGTTTAATATCTCCGCTCCTTCCTTTCCAAGTCGCTTGTTCCTGAACTTCTCTATCCTCGTGTGGTCTATCCAGTCCGTATCCGATTCCGCATATCCGCAAAATATCCGCGTCGGCGCATGATATCTCATCATTTCTTCCGATTGCCTGTCCGTCCAGTTGCATGATGCCTGCAATAAATATATACCACAATGCGCGCGTATATTTAATCGTCTTCCTATGTGGCTTAGTATCCCTCTGTAAATTACCGGCTCTACTTCTTTTACCAGTTGATCCCAGTCTATGTTCCTTTCCGCTATCACATACGGGTGTTTCGGGTCTACTTCTATGCTTAATTTCGTATTCTGCGAAAATAACTTCCTTGACTGCTCGTAATATGCCGTCATTATTATTCTCCTTGGTGTTTTTTCTTTTGTTCAGGTTAAACATGCCCACCAAGATAATATATATCTAAATTTGTATCAATTAATTTTTATATATTACGAAATTTTTTCGCCTCATTTGGCGACAAAGACTAATTATAGGATGGATATGCAATTATTTAAAAAATAAAAATTTATATGAAAATTACTAATGATGTATTGACTAATTAATTTACAAATTATATATTATAAATGACCGTAGTCAACAATAAACTATAGTCATTACAAGGATATATTTTTAAATGAAACGTTTTATAGAACAACAAAAAGACCAGGTCAGAGATCATATTTATACA
>CAZEKO010000244.1:0-3528 GCA_964512775.1 uncultured Bacteroides sp.
AGCAGGGAACTTGAATCATTATGCAGGGAGGTACACTATTATGATCGTGATCAGGGAGTGAAATATTTTTTCAATTCCAAACCATATATTATTAAAACACGTTCTGATAAGAATTTGTTAAAGAGGCTTCTGGATGATCATTATCCGGTTCTTTTTGAAGGAATTCATACCACCCTTTTTGCTTCCCATCCTGATTTAGCAGAAAAAACAATAATCCTTCGTGCCCACAATATTGAACATGAATATTATCGTGGACTTTCCAGGGTTGAGAAAAATCTGTCGAAGCGGGTATTTTTTTTAACCGAGGCACTTAAGCTCGAACGTTATGAGAAAACATTGCCTCAAAAAATGATAATTGCTGCAATATCTCTCACAGATGCTGATTATTTCAGGAAAAGCTTCAGTGAAGTAGTTCATTTGCCGCCTTTTCATGCTTATGAAAAGTTAACCTGTCAGGATGGGATTGGTGATTATATTTTATTTCATGGCGATTTGTCGGTCCCTGATAATATTGCTGCAGTAACATACCTTATAAAAAATGTATTTGAAAAAATCCAATATAAGGTAGTTATTGCCGGGAAAAATCCTCAGTCCGGCCTGATAAAGTATATTAATCAATTTACTAATATCAGGCTGGCAGCCAATCCTTCTGAGAACGAAATGAACGATTTGATTCGTAATGCTCATATAAACCTGCTATACACTTTTCAGGCATCTGGTATTAAATTAAAGCTGATTTCAGCTTTGTTTAATGGACGACATTGCATAGTGAATCCGGAAATGGTTTATGGGAGCGGGCTTGATGACTTATGCTATGTAACAAAAAATCCTGAACAAACCCTTAACCTTATCCACCGGTTAATGGATTTGTCACTAGGAATTGATGAGATAGATCAGAGAAGAACTATTCTATCAGAAAAGTTTTCCAACCTGAAAAATGCCCGGATAATTTTCGATATCCTCTAAGATTAGGGATTTTCACGTTTAACAATATCCGAATCTTTAATAAGGACTGAGAAAATAAATAATATTACAGCAGAAGCTGCAAATACCACCATCAGGGACAGGAACATTTTTCTTACAATTTCTTCCAGAGAAATAATATCCCATATTCCCAGAAGGGCTAAGATTGTAAAGACTACCACCAGTCCTATCAGAAGATAGGAAATGATTCTTTTAACTGAATTGCCCATTTTTCAATGATTTAGTTCGAAAAATTTCTCAAATGTAAAGATAAATCATAAATGCTATTAAATTCAAAGGTACCTGATTTTTTTTGCAGAATCCAGGAATTGTTTTCTTTAGTTTGCCTGACAATGATCACCGGCAGAATGCCCTTTTCTTTTGATACTTTAAAGCCAAGTCGTTCTAAAGCTTTTATTGTGAAAGAAAGAGTTTGACTTTCAACTCCTTCGATTCTGATCTCATCTGTTAATTCTTTCTTCAGTGACAAAGATGCGTTTTCCCTGTTGAATTCAAGATGCTCCCTGTCGAATAATACCATTAATTCATCAGATAAAAGAAGATCTTCAGGAGCACCATGAATCAGGCTTTTATTCTCCAGTAACAATATCCTGTCAGATTCTGATAAGGCAATTTGAAGATCGTGGGTTGAAAAAATAATAGTTTTATCCTTTTGCCTTGTCAATTTATGTAACAAATGAAAAATATCATATCTGTTAATTACATCCAGAAATGCTGTTGGTTCATCAAGAAAGATAATATCTGTATCCTGAGATAACGCCCTTGCTATCATCGCTCTCTGTCTTTCTCCATCACTAATCTCATCAATAAAAGAATCCTGCTTCTCTGATAGTCCTGTTGCTGCTATTGCATCAGAAATGATCATCCGGTCACCAGATGTCAGTTTGCCAAACCATCCGGTATATGGTGTTCGTCCCAGAGCAACCAGGTCATTGATTCTCATATGGCTGACATGAACTGGTTCAGTGGAAACAAATGAAACCTTATTGGCTTTTACTGCAATTGAAAGTGAATTAATGGGAGTACCCTGAATTATTATATTTCCTGATAAAGGTCGTTGTAAACCACACATTGTTCGTAAAAGTGTGCTCTTACCAGTACCATTTCGCCCCAAAATAGCCACCAGTTGCCCTTTATGAATATTTAAATTAATTCCTTCAAGCAGGCTGAAATCAGTTCTTCCCTTCCTGTAACCAACATACAGGTCATTAATTTTTATAATATGATTATTTGCCTGATCCACTAACTTACACTGATAACACGTTGTTTTCTTAATATTATCCAAATGACGACAGGAATGCCCAGAACAGCAGTCACAGAATTTATTGGAAGTATTTGTTGAGATCCGGGAAGTTGAGAAATAATATCACTAATTAACATAACAACAGCTCCAAGAATTATCGTTCCGGGAATCAATATCCTGTGATCGGACGATGAAAACAGCATTCTCGAAATATGAGGAACTGCAATTCCGATAAAACCAATTGGTCCGCAAAATGCTGTAATTGTTCCCGCGAGTATACTTGTGCTGAAAAAAATAAGAGATCTTGACAGGAGGATATTCACTCCCATTGATTTTGCATATTGCTCCCCAAGTAACAAAACATTAAGGCTTTTAATGGAAAACAGGGCAAGTAATAATCCTGCAGCTATACTAGGTAGCATGACATTTAACTGAGTACCTGTAACATTACCCAGACTGCCCAGTGTCCATATGATAAAAGCCTTTACCTCTGTTTCACTGCTTACATATTGCAAAATACTGACAAAAGCCATTGTTATGCTTCCAAACAGTATACCGAGAATCAGGATTGTAGTATTGTCATTTATTCTGGCTGATACTGCCAGTATAAGCATCATGACCAATCCTGCACCAACCCATGCAGCAATAACGATAGACCATTGATTTATTCCAACATTGGCTGGGAACCTGAATATTGACATCCCCATTATCAGAATTGCCACACCAAGACTTGCACCTGAGCTTATCCCAAGCACATATGGTCCTGCCAGTGGATTTCTGAAATAGGTTTGCATCTCCAAACCACTTACAGCAAGTGCCATTCCTGCCAGGATTGCTACAATTGCCCTGGGCAGCCTGAAATCCAGTATTATTATTCTCCATTCAGATCTCAGTGGATGATTTGATATAATTGAATGCCATATCTCGCTAAAAGGAATTTTAACGGATCCTGTAATAATATCTACTGCAAAAAGCAGTAGCAGTAAAATGATCAGAATTAAAAAAATCAGGATTGTCTTACGGGAAAATGAAAGTTGCAGGTTATGAGCAGGGGATGTCAAAGATGACAACTATTTTAGAGTTAATATTCCTTGATCTCATTATCCCACCTTTTCAGTAAGATGGGCCATATTTGCGATGTCATCACGGATTTTACGATAATATGTCCTGAGTGCTTTTGGATCATTTTCTTCATCAGGATTATTTACACGATGAATCAGATCTTTCTGCATTGTGATTACCTGGCTTATTATCTGGTTTATTTCTGATTCTCTTGAAGGATGAAAATGCCTGAGCAGATA
>CAZEKO010000245.1:0-3527 GCA_964512775.1 uncultured Bacteroides sp.
TACCATTCCATAAAATACCCTATCAAAATGAAAACAGGTAAGGTTATCAGAGTGCGGAGCAGGGAAAACTTCAAGCCCAGGAATCCGATCTCAAATGTTATCATGGGGATTTTAATTGTTGCAAAAGCACCCAGGTAAATGAAGACATTTTTGATTGAGCATCCTTTCTTCCAAAGAATATAAGCAAAAGGGAAAGCACCATATAGAGGCCCTGCCTGAAGTGTGGCAAGCAGGATGACAAGTCCTGTCCCTTTCCATCCTGACTCACTGCCAATATGTTTTTCAATTTTTTCCCGTGGAACCCAGACATCAAATAATCCTATCAATATGAACATTAATGGGAGGAACAGGATCATTTCTTTGAAGAACATCCAGAAATTTAATCCGATCTTCTCCCCGGCGGCAAAATTAAACAAATATGATAATCCGATCAGGATCAGAAAAACAATGGGGAATATGTATTTCTTAAGGGGTTTCATAGAAAAAATCCCATAATTAATCCTATGAATAAAGCTGCAGCAAGGCTGACCAGGTTCCTTATCACGCTTACTTTCCATCCGAAAAACTTTGCTTCCACAGGCAGAGTAAGGAAGCCTGTCATCATTAGGGTTGTTATGAAAACAGCTATGACTGAATATGCCACACCGCTTTTAATGAGGATTCCGCAAAGGGGATAAGCGATAAAACCAGGTATCAGGGCAATTGAACCAAACCCTGCTGCGGTTATCCAGCCTTTAACACCCGAACCTTCACCCATATATTTGACTAAAGTTTCATCAGGGATAAGAAAAAGTACTATACTGACCAATGCAAGCATCAATAGCAAAACCGGAAGAAGGTTAATAAACATTTTCAATCCTTTTTTTATGCCTTTCAATGTTTTCCCGGAATCAAAAAGTAAGGAGACTATCAGACACACTATTGTAATTATTGAAAGAACAAGCATCTTTAAAATTTTAGAAAGTACAGTTTATTATTCCGATTGTTCTGAAAACTTATTATAATACTTCGAGTATATAACCAACGGTTGGGATTGTTGTTATTCTGATTGATTCATCTTCTTTAAGATAGCTTCTTAATTTTGAAATGAATACATCCAGACTTCTGCCTGTATAGTAGTCAGATTCTCCCCAGACATTCAGCATTAATTCTTCTCTTTTTACAATATTGTTTTTTGATCTGCAGAGCATACCCAGAATGTTACTCTCTTTTAAAGTCAGCCTTTGACACCTGTTTCCCAGTTTCAATACCTGGTTTATCTGCTCAAACTCATACTTGCCTACTGTAACCGGCTTAACCTCTTTCTCCTGTTCAGTATTGCCATTTATTCTGTTCAGTATTGCTTTAATACGGTACAAAAGTTCTTCTTCATCAAAAGGTTTTGTCAGATAATCATCAATACCAAGGCTGAATCCCTTGATTTTGTCATCTTTTAATGACCTGGCTGATAAAAGCATAACAGGTACCTTTTTATTACGTTCCTTGATTTTTTCAAGAAGAGTGAATCCATCCATACTGGGAAGCATAATATCAAGGATGCAGAAATCAAAATGATTCATCTGAAATCCTTTAAACCCGGATTCTCCGTCTCTGTACAGTTTAACTTCAAAACCACCGGATTCAAGAAAATCAACTAGCAGAAATCCAAGATTTACGTCATCTTCAACCAGAAGGATTTTTATATTTGATTTTTCCGGCATCATTTTTCCCGGATCGGGAATTCAATAATAAATTTCGTTCCTTTATTAATATGGCTTGATACCCTGATTTTGCCATTCATCTGTAAAACAGTGTTTTTGACAAAGTAAAGACCGAGACCAAATCCTTCACTTTCATGAATATCCCCGGTAGGAACTCTGTAGAATTTCTCGAAAATCCGTGAAAGATTTTCTTTGTTGATCCCGATTCCATTATCAGTAATTGTAATCAGTATGGAATTTTTAACTGATTCCAGGTTGATTATTATCCGGGGATCATTCCTGTTATATTTTATTGCATTATCAATGAGATTGCCCATTGCAGTCTGGAACAATTCGATATTGCCGGTAAGATTGAAATTATTACCTGAAGCATTGATCACTATTGATCCCTTTCTTTCACCGACCTGAACGGAAAATGTATTAGCGACATTTCTGATCTCATCAGCTGCGTTAAACAGTTCTTTACTTAAAGGTTGTTCAGTATCAGATATTGCGGCTTTTAAAAGCATTTCAACTTTTTCTTTAAGCCGTTGGTGTTCATTTTTAATCACCCTGGTATAAGAAGTCAGTTTTTCGTTATTCTCAATAATCTCATTTTTTGAAATCATGCCATTTGCCAGAGCTATGTTTGTCAGCGGTGTTTTAAACTCATGAGCCATATTGTTAATGAAATCAATAATATTTCCGGTAAGGCTCTTTTCCCGGCTGTAAAATTTATATATTAGTATAAAAGAGACGCTTACAAGTAAAAGCAGTGCGATTGAGCTGATAAAAATGTAACCAATCTGAGCTTTAATGAATTCATTTTTCCCTGGAAATCTGAGCCTTAACTCATAGCCTGACTGCTCAAGTACCTTCTCCAGATTATCATTTATATATGTATCATTGCCAGATGTTGAAGTAATTTCAGATCCCTTATCAACTATATCAAATTCATAATCGAGGCTGATATTATAATACTTCAGATCATTTTTGATGAGTGTGTCCAGATAAGCCCATTCTATGCGGTTTTTCATTAAAAGGAAACAGGAATGTGATTTACCTGCCCGCAGGCAATTATTCATCTCCTTGCATAAAGTCCGGTTGTCTGAAAGATTATCAACGATCCGGTTCATAGCCAGTGTTACTGTATGACTGAACTGAGCTTCCTGCATCCTCGCTGATTTCAACACCCAGCTTATCTGTATTCCGACAAGGAGGATCAGACTGATCAGGGTAAGGATAAGCAGAATTAACTGGAAGTTTTTTCTTTTCATAACAATCAAAAATACACAGTTTTTATATTGATTGTTACGATTTAACACCGGCTTAACATGAATTAACCCCGGTTTAACCCGGGGAAGAGTTTATTTGTCATATTTTTGAATTGATTAAACAAAAATTAAAACTCATAAAAATGAAAAAAATATTAATCAGTGTCGGAAGCCTGTTGATCATGGCATTTGTAATTGTTCTGTTTATTAATGCCACTGAGTCAGAGAAGGACCCGAAGAAGGCTAAAACTGAAGTTTCAAAAACAGAAGCTGCTCCGTGCTCAGCTACCTGTAATCATTCAGGTGACAAAACTGCAACCTGCGATCCTGAGAAGTGTAAAGAACTGAATTGCGATCACAAAGACGGCAAATGTGATCCGGCAACATGTACTGGTCATAAAGAAGGAGAAATGAAGGAAGGCAAAGCATGTAATCATGCAACAACTGCATGTCCGGGTACATGCCATCCGAAAACCTCTGAGGGGAAATAAGCAATTTATTTTTAAGATTATAATCTTATCCGGCAGTTGAATAAACTTATTGCCGGATTTTTTTTGAAGATCAGCGATTTGAT
>CAZEKO010000246.1:0-3518 GCA_964512775.1 uncultured Bacteroides sp.
CTAAAGAAATTCCAGGATTTTGTCCTTTTCAGGGAAAATTCTGATAATATTATAACTCAGGGCTATTTTGATAATAACTGGAATTTGCCGGCAGATGCTGCTGAAGCTATGAGAACTAATGGAGCTGTTCAGATAAGATAATAATTCATACTATTGAATAATAGCCCGTCCATTTTCAAAATCGTAAAAGGTCTTTCTCATAATATCAGCCAATAATAATTTATAGCTGATGTATGCGTCGAGATGTGATTGGTAGGCAGCATTTAACCTTGTTCTGTCCAGGGCAAGTGCTTGACTGTCAATATCTCCATTTGAAAACCTGTCCCGTGAAATATTAAAGCTTTTTTCTGCAAGTTGAACATTCTTTTCAAGCAGTTGCAGCCGTCGCAAACTACTATTTAATTGTTTCACTGTATTTCGGATTTCTCTTTCAATATTTATTTTTTCTTCGTCATAACTGTATTTATTAATTTCTAAACCTGATTTTGCAGCTTTTACCAGAGACCTGTTTTCCCCCCAGTCGAATATAGGTACCTGAATTGTTAATGCTACACCAAAGTTACCCGGATTTCCATGTAACAATTCCCAGGAATTCCCCACTGCATCATTGAATGCATAAGGCAGGGTCCGCTGGTCAGTGCCGATTAAATCATAATAACCTGATATACTACCGTTTACCATACCCTGAGATTTAATTCTTTTGACTTCCAGCTTAGAGAGTTCAATCTGTATCTCATTCTCTCTCAGTTCTATCCTGTTTGCAAGACCATGTTGGACAGCCATTTCTTCATCCACTTCAACAATCTTGTAACTCATGTCGCTTATTACTGATACTGAGTCCTGTAAGGATAAGCCCAGCTCTTGTTTGAAATAATTCACCTGTGAAGCAAATTCAACTTCAGCTATATTATAATCATTCTTAGCTTCACCCAGATCAACTTCCATCTGCAATGCTTCGACTTCCCTGATTAATCCTGCATTATACTTATTTTGTGCTATATCGTAAGCTTCCTGTTGTCTTTCAAGTACCTGCCCCGCAATCTTTTTTCGTTCACTGGCAGCTACCAGGCTATAGAATGCCTGACTGGTTTGATAGATAAGATCAAGTTCGGCCCTTTTTAAACTTCTGTTAGACAATTCATAATTGAGTTCGGCTTTTCTGAATTCAGTCCTTATGCTGTTATATGCATAAAATGCAGCTAATGGCTGGTTAAATCCCAAACGAGCATCCATACGAGTCAACCTTTCATCCTTATCGTAATCCAGCATATTATCCAGACCAGTACTGAGGTACAATTGTCCATCGGTCGGTAATGGCTGGCTGATCAATATATTCCCGTTATAACTCAACTGATTTACCGAATAAAAGGTACTACCGGTACTATCTTCAAATTTGCGGATTGTCTGCGTATAATCAGGCACAGTCAGATTAAGGTCAACATGAGTTTTTAGCCGGCTGGTAGCAGCTTTAAGTTGATATCCTGCCTGAGCAAGGACCTGTTTTAATATCAACATCTGATGACTTTTTTCCTTGGCAATTTCAATGCTTTGTTGAAGGTCGAGTGTATATATTTCCTGAGGAAATACTGGAGTAATCTGGTTTAATAAACCAAGGACCAAAGACATAATCAATAGTCTTTTCAACTTAAATGTGATAATAAAAACCATGGCGTAAGTATTTATTAATTGGATTGACTAATAATAAGATAGTGCGGAAGGTGCACTTATTCATAACGTATAGATTCAACTGGTTCCAGGGAAGCAGCCTTTTTTGCAGGTAAATAACCAAAATTGACCCCTACAATTACAGAAAATAGAAATGCTATTATTATAGAATATAAAGCCACACTGGTCGTGATATTGGAGAAGAACGTGATTAATATTGAAATGGTCACTCCCAGAATCACACCAATAAGTCCACCGGTTATGCTGATCATCACAGCTTCGGTAAGAAACTGAAACATAATGTCCTTTTTTCTTGCTCCAAGTGCTCTCCTGATTCCTATTTCCCTCGTGCGTTCAAGCACGCTTGCCAGCATAATATTCATGATTCCAATACCACCGACCAGGAGTGATATGGCAGCGATCGAACCAAGCAGGACATTATAAATTTTTCTTTCCTTCTCTTCCTGTTTCATCAGTTCGTAAGGAATAATTATGCTGAAATCTTCATTATTAAAATGATGCCGGTTCAACAAATGCCTGATGATTTCTGAGATTTCAGGAAGTTTTTCAGAATTGGCTACTTTCACGGTGATCTGTTTGATTTCGCTTTCAAGCTGGTTCTCCCTGATAAAGCGTTTGTTAAAAGTCGTAAGTGGAATGTAAATATCATTATTGAGGTCCCGGGATGCCAGTTCTCCTACTGTCTCGGTGAACAGAGCCTTATTATTCATTACACCGGTTATCTCAAACCATTGGTCTTCGATTTTTACATTCTTTCCAATAGGATCCTCAAATGGAAAGAGATCACCAGCTATAGTAGCTCCCAGCACACAAACCTTCAGATGCCTGTAATAATCATCCTCTTTAATGAAATCACCACGGGCAGGAGTATAGTTCAGGATATTCAAAAAAGATGGTGTGATCCCAATAATTCTGGCTTTACCAGTTCTGTCCTCATACTGTACAGTAACATCTTTCTCGGCCTGTGGAGCCACATCTTCAATCATAGGTACAATATCTCTTATGGCATTTGCATCAGATATGGACAGACCTGATGAAAACTTAGCCCTGACCTCTTCCAGTTCTTTATCGGTGAACTCCTTATCCCGGATAATTATATTATTTACACCAAGATCCTTGTATTTTGCGATGGCTTCCCGTTTTGCTCCTTCACCAATTGACAGCATAGCGATCACTGATGCCACTCCGAAAATAATCCCCAGCATGGTAAGGAAAGATCTGAATTTGTGATCTTCAATGGCTATGAATGCCAGTTTGAAATTTTCCTCAAATCTCATAACAGTAATAGTTACCTGTCAATAAATTATTGGTTTTGAGCTATTACATTTTTTTCAGGCAGCATCAGTTTGGTTCCCTCTTTGAAGTCTCCATAAACAACAGTGAAATTATTATTTCTGGGGCCGATCTCTACTGGCTGTTCTACCCAGCTTTTGTTCACCTTCATATTGAGATAGTATGTATCATCCACTTTCTTCAGACAGCTGTTATCCACATATAAAACATCCTTCAGTTCTGAGTAAAAAACTTCACAACTGACGGTCATGCCTGGTTTCAGAACAGGATCAGAATTATCCAGGATAATTGCGAAATCAAATATCTTAACAGTTGATTTCTCTTCCTTTTTATAACTAAGCTTACCTATGTCAGACACTTTTCCTGTGAATGGTTTATCAGGATAAGCTTCCAGCCTGACGATTACCCTCTGTCCTGTTTTTACCTTGCCAATATCCGTTTCATTGATGGTTGATCTTATTTTGATTCTGCTCAGATCGGGGACCAGGGCAAGCTCAGCTCCCTGGTAGGTATTATCACCAACCCGGTACAACTGATCG
>CAZEKO010000247.1:0-3496 GCA_964512775.1 uncultured Bacteroides sp.
ATAATATTCGACAAGCTTTATAAGGTCCCCTTCATTTTTAAGATCTATTTTTTCTTTTTTAATATAATCCTCCATCAAATCTGATTTATCATTAAAAATTTCGGAAACTGAACTTTTCCGTTGTCTTAATAAAACAGGCTCTTGCCCATTTTGCATAATATAATATTCATAATAATCATTATATTCATCAAATTGCCTGTTCTGGCTATATGGTTGGTCATAATCGGCTTTCAGAAACTCTTTCCGGTACCTTTTAAACAGAACTGACTCTTGCTGATACAGGATCTGCATGAAAATCCTCCTCTTTTCGGATAAAAGAAATACCTGTTTGAAAAGAAGAATTATATCCTCCTTATTTCCTGTTATAGTGAAGTAGTCAATATCCTGACTATTAACCGTATACGTATTTTTCCCATCAAAAAACAAAACATCATCAGTATAACAATTGTAATTGACCATTTTACCTGTCATGCAGGTTTTATTGTTAAAATAGAAATTGCCTGTATGAAACTTTTCAAAAAGCAGAGGAGTGCCCTTGACATTCTCATATCCTGAAATGGTTGATTCCAACTTATTATTCATCAACACTTGTTGCTGCAAATTTGATATAGCAGCATAACCATCTGGTATCTGCTGAGCGAGTAATAATGCAGGATTTAATATAATTATCAATATAAATCTAAACTTTCTCCTCATAACAGATAATATAATTCGTTGAAATTAATTAATCCACTAACTGAAAACAAATCTTTTTAAAGCAAATCAAAAAATCATTAAAATTATTAAAACTCCAGCGTGAAAGTAGTTCCTTTCCCCTCCTCAGTTGTGAAATAGATACTTCCTTTATGCAATCGCATAATCTGCCGGGCCAGGCTCAGTCCTATACCTGAACCTTTTTTTTTCGTTGTAAAAAAAGGTATAAATACCTTATCGATACTTTCCCGGTCAATTCCCTGCCCGTTATCAGAAACCTGGATAAATGTTTTTTCTCCCAGCCGGAATCCTGTCATCCTGATCTTTTTATTCTTTTTCCTTTCAAGGGCATCTCTTGCATTTGCAATAAGGTTAATAAGTATCTGCAATATCATATCTTTATCAGCATAGACATCGAGTTCGGGTCCTTCAGAATATACTTCAAAGGTTATTTTTTGTTTATCTAATGTCTTTTTCATCAGGATGGAAACTTGATCAAAAAGGTCAATCAGTCTGATATTCATAAAAACAGGTTGTGGCATGCGGGTCAGATCTTTGTAATTGCCCACAAATTTAAGTAACCCCCTGCTTCTTTCCTCAATTGTACGAAGGCTGTTATACATGTCATCAATATCGTCAGCAGGAATCCGGGAAACGGGTTTCATTGTCCCGTCTTCCTCCATCAGCATCTCATTTATGGCTGAGCTCAGGGAAGAAATAGGTGTTACAGAATTCATGATCTCATGAGTGAGCACCCGGATGAGTTTCTGCCACGACTCAAGTTCCTGTGTTTCAAGTTCTTCCTTAATGTTCTGGATAGACACCAGCTTATGAGGGATCTCCTGAAGCTTGAATTCAGTCACATATATAGAAAGATGCATCAATTCTCCCTTAAGGATCAGCCTTATCAGTTCATTCTGTCCGGATGAAAGCCTGAGAATAAGCTCATATAAATCTTCATTTATTTTTTTTATTATACTGATATGGTCGGGTGATGTAATTCCCAGCATTTTCCTGGCAGCGGGATTGAAGAGACTGATGGCGCCATCAGCACGGAAACAGATCAGAGTAACGTTAATGTGATTAATAATGAATTGGAGGTATTGATAATGTACTTCCCGTTCAATACTTGCATCACGGTAAACATTACGTATCTCACTGAACATTTCTTCAAGTTCTCTGAAAGATCTTTCGCTAAACCTCGTGGCCACAGATTGGGTGAAGTCTTTATGTTTGAGGGAAAGAAGCAGATTGTACAAATCCCGGTTTGAACGGTCGATGAAATAAAATAACTCAATCAGCAGGATCAGGATTAGAACACCTGTGACTCCCGTGGCGACATACCATTTCCCCTGATTGATGGTAAACACAAAAATTCCCATGAGGACCCCAATAAGGGCAATCCGGATGATCACTTTCAGGCGGAAACTTCTAAATATCATATTTTTTCATTTTCCTGTACAGGGTAGTTCTCGCCATACCAAGCTCCTCGGAAGTGCGGGTCATGTTTCGCCGGTTTCTCTCCAGTGAGTTGAGGATTGTTTGTTTTTCAACTTCCTCCATATTCATAATTTCGGATACGTTCGCCCGGATGCCGGTACGCTCAACAAGAAAATCATCAGGCTTAAGAATGTCTGATTCACTCAGAATGATTGTCCTTTCTATGATATGTTGCAGCTCCCTTACATTTCCAGGCCAATAATACCGGGCCAGTTTCTTATGACTTTCAGGTAGTATTTTTATTTTTCCTTTATTGTATTTCCTGGCGTAGATGTCTTTAAAATAATCTGTTAGCAATGGAATATCCCCTGTTCTTTCTCTTAACGGAGGTATACTCATTTCAACGGTATTGATACGGTATAGTAAATCTTCCCTGAATTTTTTCTGGACAACCATTTCGGAAACTGGCATGTTGGTAGCACAAATGAGACGGACATCAATGGGCTGGCTTTCATTGGATCCGACCGGCGTGACCCGGCGATTTTCGATAACACTTAAAAGTTTTGCCTGCATCGACATTGGAAGATTCCCTATCTCATCAAGGAAAAGCGTACCTCCTGAAGCTACCTTGAGCCGGCCTGTCCGACTTTCCTTTGCATCAGTAAATGCTCCTTTAATATGACCGAAAAGTTCACTTTCAAACAGGGATTCAGGTATCGCTCCCAGATCAACAGAAACAAATATCTGTGATGCACGGGCAGATGATCGGTGAATTGCCCTGGCTACAAGCTCTTTTCCAGTACCGTTTTCTCCAAGTATCAGAATATTAGCATCAGTAGCCGCAACCTTCCGGATAGTCTCAAATACCTTGTTCATCGCATCTGATCGGCCAATAATTTCAGAATACTGATGATCTATCTCTTCTATCAGGTCTTTTTGCTTCTCCCTGAGACTGGCAATTTCCTTTTTTGACTCACTCAGCCTGACCGCATTTGAAACAGTGGCCAGAAGTTTTTTGTTATCCCAGGGTTTCACTATGAAATCCATTGCTCCATTTTTCATGGCCTCAACAGCCAGATCAATATCTCCGTAAGCAGTAATCATGATCACCAGAACATCCGGATCCGCTTTGATTATCTTCTTCAACAATTCAATACCTTCTTTCCCACTGGTTGCACCAACTCTGAAATTCATATCCAGGAGAATTACATCATATTTGCCTTTGATAATACCCGGCAGTACTCTATCAGGATCAGTTTCTGTCTCAATAATGCCAAAATCCCTTTTTAAAACTACTTTTGTGGTCAGCAGGATATCCTGATCGTCATCAATTACTAGTATTTTACCAGATTTTACTAACATT
>CAZEKO010000248.1:0-1463 GCA_964512775.1 uncultured Bacteroides sp.
CAACGGCATAACCATTTCCAACAAAACCTGCAACGGGAGTTGGGAATTTGTCAGTTCCCTCTGCAGGGATCCACAGAAGAACCGGAACAGGTGGTTTTTCATCAACTGACACGATTGATGTCGATATGGTTTCTTTACCTGCCACACCAATGCCCCCTGTCATAGCTGCACCATCCGGCGTATACAAATCCAATTGAAGAGAACAGCTTCCATGCTTTACATAAACCAAATCGTGGTATAAGGTAAAACCTCTACCGGAACCCGGTTGCGATATAATCGGGATATTCACGAAAATAGCCAGTATGGTAAAAATTAAGATTTTTTTCACTTCATATATCGATCGAGAAACACAAATATTTTATTTAAATTTTGCTCGTTACTGAAGGCAGGACCTCCGTGACCGGAATCAGGAAACAATTCCAGTGTAACTTTTTCCGTTCCGATTATTGCTGAAAGTTTTGATGCAAGATTTACAGATTGCTGATAGGGAACAAGATTATCAATTTGTCCATGCTGAATAAAAAATGGAGGATCATCTGGTGTTATATAGGTTTCGGGATTTGCAGCTCTGACAAGTTCCGGTGCGTCTGTCAGATTCTTTCCGATGAGCTCCGATTCAGGCGAATCAGGCGCAGAATGAACCTGGGGATTTTTCACCATGCTTTCCTTTAATTGTTCATCCATCTTCAGAAAATCAGTCGGGCCAAACCAGTCAACAACTGCCTGAACGCGGCTGGAATAATCCGGATTCCCCATCATCAGATCTTCCAGTTCTTTAACATCTCCTGATGTTCCGAGCAAAGCAGAAAGATGTCCTCCGGCAGAACCTCCCCAGGCTGCAATCTTGTCCGGGTTAAATTTGTATTCCTTTGCATTTGCCCTGATCCAGCGAACAGCTGCTTTTATATCATAAATCTGGGCAGGAAAAATGGCTTCCTGACTTAAGCGGTAGTTGACTGAAACAACTGCGTATCCTCTTTTAACTCCTTCAAGCATGGGCAGAACCTGGTTATCACCCTTATCTCCTGCTTTAAAAGCCCCACCATGAATGGAAAGGATGACCGGAAAAGGTCCATCTCCCTCATCGGGAAGATACACATCCAGTTTTTGAGACTGGGATTCTGTTGAATAGGATATATCCAGCCATTTCCGCTTAATCTGGTCTGTATTGACTTTACGTAGGCCTTGTGAAAAAGCTGGAATTGAAAAGAAAATTCCGAACATAATAAGTAAAAACCAATTCCGAATCAACGTCAGTCTGAATTGAGTTTTCATAAACAGATTATAATAGTTTTATACATAATTACAAATTTTCGCTTATTTCTTTAGTACAGTCACTTATTTTCTCTTAAAAATAAGTTCAGATTATAACAATATATTTGCAGATAATGTTCAACTACCATCATGAAGAATATCTTATCGTTTTTCCTTTTATTGATTTCTGTGACTGGCCTGGCACAATC
>CAZEKO010000248.1:1563-3490 GCA_964512775.1 uncultured Bacteroides sp.
GGAGGTACTATACTGGATATGCTCCAGACCATCCCGGGATTGAACGTCGACACTGAAGGTAATATTAAGCTCAGGGGAAGTAATAAAATTGGTTTTTACATCGACAATAAACCATCCGCACTCCTGGGCGCTGGCCGCACGGCAACATTGAAACAAATACCGGCATCCTCCATTGAAAAAATCGAAGTCATTACAAATCCCTCAGCAAGATATGATCCGGATGGAATGGCCGGAATCATCAATATCATTTTCAAAGAGGAAAAACGCGAAGGATTTAATGGTGAAGCTGGTTTTACATTCGGATGGAATGATATTTTTCTTCCATCGATAAGCGTTAATTACAGGAAAAAAAATATTAACCTGTTTGGAAATTTTGATGGAATCTGGAAAGAATTTCAGAATAATAACCGCCTGACCACACGGACCAATAACCAGACAGGGGAAGTACAGAAACAAAGGTATATGACTATGGAACCGGTGGATGCAAAGATATACCGGACAGGAGTGGATTATTTCTTTGGGAAAAATCAGAATAACCAGCTCACATTCTACTGGCAGTACCTGGACGAATATGAAGAGAACAACGGGTATGTGAAATACAGGGATTTTTCAGCCGACGGAGAGTGGCAGTCCGGTAAGCTCAGGAATCTAAGGGAGCTCGAATACAATGATGTGATGGATTTTGCTCTTGAGTATAAGCGCCTTTTAAACAAGCCTGGTAAAGAATTAAACAGCGGAATTATTTATTCTTCCGCTCATGAGCAGGAGATCTATTATTTTAATGAAAACATCCTTGATAATAATGATAATATCATAGCCGAAAAAATCCTGGATGAAAAAACAGATCTGGATAATTTCAATAGCACCTGGAACATCTTTGCTGACTATGTGCAGCCTTTCGGTGATAACGGGAAAGTAGAAGCCGGTTATAAATCAATAATTCGTGAGATCAATCTCGATCATTTATGGTACGACCTGTCATCCGGGAGCGACATATTACTTTCAGGAAGAAATTACCGGTATATTTATAATGAACAAATACACTCAATTTATGGTGTAATGACCAACGCTGCCAAAAAAGTCAACTATGAGCTGGGATTGAGACTGGAACAGGTTTTTACAAATTCACAGGAAGACTCCTCACAATATACATTTGAGAATAATTATTTCAGGATTTACCCTTCGTTAAAGCTCGGGTATACATTCTCTGAATCACATCAGCTGTTATTTTCATATTCAGGCAGGGTGAACCGTCCCGATTTTGAACAGTTAAACCTGATCCCAAAATTTGTTGATCCGCTGAACCTGGAAGCCGGCAATCCCGAACTCGATCCGGAATATGTCCACTCGTTGGAACTAGGCTATAAAAAACAATGGGAGATCGGATATATCCAGGTCGCAGGATTCTATAAAGACATACGGAAGCCGATCTTTGAAACGATAACGGTCGATACCAGCGGAGTGGCAACCTATACTCCCCGGAATTTTGATAAAGGATATAACGGAGGGGCAGAAATTCTTGCCGGTTTTAATCTTTTTAAATGGTGGGAAATAAATGGCAGTTGTACCTGGTTCAGGAATGGTTTGGCAGAATCAGATAAATATGGCACTCCCGAACGGACTGACTATAGTTGGAATGCCAAATTATCATCGCAGAATAATATAGGTAACAGCTGGAAGTTCCAGGCGGATGGCTGGTACAATGCTCCGTTGATTACCCCGCAGGGAAAAATTCTGGAAGAATATACCCTGGATGTTGCACTGAATAAGACTTTCCTAAAAGGCAAGTGCGAAGTTTCACTGCGGGTAACCGATCTGTTCAATACGCTGGACAGAAAGGAAGAATTCACAGCGGATGATTATAATATCACATTAGCTGATAATTATGAAACAAGGTTTTTTTATGTTGGAATAAAATATAAGTTTT
>CAZEKO010000249.1:0-3486 GCA_964512775.1 uncultured Bacteroides sp.
TCAATTAAATGAATTACGAGAACAGTAAAATTCGCATTTTTTCCCATGTATGCCTGGTGATAATCTTCATCGCAATTACCAGTTTCAATCCTCTACCACACGGATCGATCGGCAGACATCCTACTGATCCTGCATTTCTCGATTCATCTTCCTCCTGGGTAGATTCCGTACTTAATTCGCTTTCTCTGGATGAGAAAATTGCCCAGATGATAATGGTAGCTGCTTACTCCAACAGGGAGCCCGGACATGAAGAAGAAATCATACAACTTATAAAAAAACACAAGGTGGGAGGAGTTGTCTTTTTTCAGGGTGGACCTGTGAAACAGGCAATAATGACAAACCATTTTCAATCAGCCAGTAATACTCCGTTGCTTATTGCCATAGATGCCGAATGGGGATTAGGAATGAGACTCGATAGTACTCTCAGCTATCCCAGGCAGATGATGCTTGGTGCCATAGCAGAAAACGACCTGATCTATCAGATGGGAAGCGATATTGCTTTACAACTTAAACGGATAGGGGTTCATATTAACTTTGCACCTGTAATTGATATTAATAATAATCCTCGTAATCCGGTAATTAACAGCAGATCATTTGGTGAGATCCCGGACAATGTATTACTCAAGGGACTTGCTTATATGCAAGGCATGCAGGATAAGGGGTTGCTCTGCACTGCAAAACATTTCCCGGGTCACGGTGATACTGAATCAGATTCACATTATACCCTACCGGTAATTCCTTATACGCTTGACCGGCTTAAAAATGTTGAACTAAAGCCTTTCACGGAATGCATTTTAAATGGACTTTCAGGAGTGATGGTTGCTCATCTTTTTATCCCTTCTCTCGATTCTACACCCGGAAGAGCATCATCACTTTCACAAAATATTATTACAAACCTGCTTCAAAATGAACTTGGATTCAAAGGGCTTATATTTACTGATGCAATGAATATGAAGGCTGTCAGTGAGTTAAACGAACCTGGTGAAATGGAAGTCCTTGCAGTTCAGGCTGGAGTAGATATTATTGTAATGCCGCCAGACGCAGGAAAAGCCATTCAGACCATCAGGCGGGAAGTAAGAAAGGGTACAATCAGTGAAGACGAAATTAACCGGCGCTGTAAGAAAATTCTTGCTGCAAAAAAATGGGCCGGTCTCGATCATTATAAGCCAGCAGACACAAGTGGTATTTTTGAAGATCTGAATACAAACGATTATAAATTATTGCAGTCCAGGCTTGTAGAAAATTCACTTACCCTTTTAGAAGATGAATCAGGACTGATTCCCATTAGTCGGCTCGATACTTTAAAAATAGCCAGTGTTGCGTTCAATGAAAATCAAACTAATACTTTCCAGCAATATCTTGAATTATATACTGATGTTCATCATTTTCAGATAATCAATGATTCAGGGAATGTAAATACTGATTCTCTGCTTAGGTCCCTTGATCCATATAATCTTGTGATTATAGGTATTCATAATACGGATATGCGGGTGACCAGAAACTACGGAATTTCTGATGAGACTTTTTCATTCATTAATTCAATTGCCAGTAATAAACACGTAATCCTTAATCTATTTGCGAATCCTTACAGTTTAGACAGATTGGGAGAACCAAATCAGATTGATGCGATTATTATTGGATATGAAGATAATCCCCTGACCCAGATGTTTGCTGCCCAGCTTATTTTTGGAGGCATCGCTGCCAGGGGGAAACTGCCTGTCAGTGCGAATGAGATATACAGGGCAGGTAAGGGGATTTTAACAGGGGATGGATTCAGGTTGAAATATTCTTTGCCTGAATCAGTTGGGATCAATTCAAAAATGCTTTATAAAATTGATTCACTGGCATTATCTGCAATTGAACAGAAAGCTATTCCTGGTTGCCAGATTCTGGCAGCCAGGAATGGTACCGTTTTCTATCACAAGGCTTTTGGTTACCAGACTTATGATAAAAAGAGGCCAGTACTTCTGAATGACATTTATGATGTAGCTTCTATTTCTAAAATTACCGGTACTCTTCCTTCACTTATAAGGCTTACCGACAGAGGTATATTCAATGTTGATTCCACCCTGTCAGATTATCTTCCCTGGCTCGACACCTGCGATAAAGGTGCCCTGGTGATCAGGGATATTTTAACTCATTGCTCCGGATTAATACCATTTATCCCGTTTTATTACTATACTATTGAACCTCTTGATCCTGATGATGAACTAATAAGCAATAAACTATCTCCAAGGTATCCGTACCAGCTTTCAGAGAACGTATTTCTGAATAAAAATCTGAAATACAAGGATAACGTATATTCAGAAACATTTTCAGAAGAATTCCCTTACCAGGTAGCAAACCATCTTTTTATGAACAGGATTTACAGGGATTCAATTTATTACTGGAACATTAATTCTGAGCTATCTGGAATAAAAGAATACAAGTACAGTGACGTCGGATACTATTTCTTTCAGCAGATTATTGAGGAGCTTACCGACACCAGCCTGTATTCATATGTTTATCATAATTTTTATAAGCATCTGGGTGTTAATCTGACCGGCTATCTTCCATTAGATAGGTTCCCCAGGGAACGGATCGCACCTACAGAAAATGATATATATTTCAGGCGACAACTGCTTCAGGGATATGTTCATGACCCGGGTACAGCCATGATGGGTGGGATCGCGGGTCATGCCGGTGTTTTCAGCAATGCCAATGATCTGGCCAAGATTATGCAGATGTACATGCAGAAAGGAATATATGGTGGCAGAAGGTATTTTTCAGAAGCAACATTTGATCTTTACAACACATGCATATACTGTAATGAGGGAATCAGAAGGGGATTAGGATTTGATAAGCCTGAACTGGACCCTGAAAAAGAGGGACCCACCTGTCAGAGTGCATCACCAGGCAGTTTCGGACATTCAGGTTTCACAGGAACATTAGCATGGGCTGACCCTGATTTCGGGATTGTTTATGTTTTCATTTCAAATCGTGTCTATCCCGATCAGGATAATGCCAAACTCTACGATCTTAGCACAAGAACTTATATCCAGCAAGTCATCTATGACGCAATCATCAAAAATGATAATTAAAACGTACAATGATGAAACCAACTAATATTGAACATATAGGAATAGCAGTATCGGATCTTAAGAAAGCTGTCCGCTTTTATGAAGATGTCCTGGGTCTGCAATGTTATGCAATAGAGGAAGTTCCAGAACAGAAAGTAAGAACTGCTTTTTTCAGGATTGGTGATACAAAAATAGAACTTCTTGAGTCCACCGACTCCGAAGGTCCAATTGGAAAATTCATTGAGAAAAGGGGAGAGGGAATACATCACATTGCTCTTGAAGTGGAAAATGTGACAGCTGCTTTGCAGGAAATAGAGGCGAAAGGAGTTCAGTTAATTGACAAACAGCCAAGAAAAGGAGCAGAAGGACTATCAATAGGCTTCTTGCACCCAAAATCTAATTTCGGTGTTCTGACTGAATTATGTGG
>CAZEKO010000250.1:0-2299 GCA_964512775.1 uncultured Bacteroides sp.
GTACTTTTATCAAGGGATTTTTCTTTTTCCATCTTATCGCCTAATCCAGGAGTTTCATGATGTTCAAGAACTGATATATTATAAATTTTACCATCTGGTGTGAAACTCACCATGAGTTTGAATTTGCCACTGAATCCTTTGTTTGTAAAAGTTTCTACAGCAGTTCCTATCCATTCGCCCTTTTCCTGTGCAATATAAAAATACAGGGTGTCTCCATCGACACTTCTTTTTTCAATCTTCTCCAACGGATCATTATCAAAATCAGGAAGTACAGTTTCGATAGCATTTTGTTTCTGTAGCTTCCGTGCTTCACTTATAGTTTCTTTTGTCAGGGCATAAATGATACCAAGGCTGGTTGATGCTATCGCACTAACCAGAAATAATGCCAGAACCATCTTTTTAAATGATGTATCTTCTTTACTCATGTTCCGGTCGTTCTCCAAACCTTACAGGTTTGATATATTTATTGATTAAAGGCACGAATGCGTTCATTATAAGAATGGCGAACTGAACTCCTTCAGGGTATGCCCCGAAAACCCGTATAAGAATAGTAATAATGCCGATACCAATTCCGTAAATCCACATGCCCCCGATAGTCATCGGGGAAGTGACATAATCAGTTGCCATAAAGATTGCGCCGAGCAGAAGCCCGCCGGTCAGTAAATGAAATAACGGATCAGCATATTTCGTGGGATCAGACCACCATAATATTCCGGTAAATACGGTTACAGTAAGGATAATCGATACCGGAATATGGAAGGTAATGATTTTACGCGCGAGCAGGTAAATTAACCCAATAATCAGAGCAAATGCAGCGATTTCACCTGCTGATCCTCCCATTTTACCAATAAAAAGATCAACATATGTAGGGACATTATTCATCAGGTCCGGGATCGATTCCCCGTTTTTTATTCCTTCTTTGATCATTGCCAGGGGGGTTGCACCGGTACTGGCATCAGTATACGAAAACCAGTTTTGTAAAGGTTCAGGATATGTTGACATCTGAACAGGAAATGATACGAAAAGAAATACCCTGCCAACAAGTGCCGGATTGAAGGGATTATTGCCCAGACCGCCGAAAGACATTTTTGCGACCCCGATAGCAACAAGACTGCCAAGTATCACTTGCCAGAAAGGTATGTTTGCGGGTAGACAAAGAGCAAGAAGCATGCCGGTCACCAGTGCTGAACCATCACTGATTGAAGGTTCTTTTTTCAGTAAAAACCGCTGGATAAGGAATTCAAATGCCACACATGAGATCATTGATGTAAGTGTTATTATCAGTACACCTACACCAAAAAAAATAAAAGAAACTATAAATGTTGGCACGAGAGCGATAATCACACCGAACATCAGTTTACTTACTGATTCATTGCTATGATCATGAGGTGCCGGAGAAACAGTAATCATTCTCATTATTTCAGATAGAGTTTTTCAGCTTTCTTTCTGCAGTTGTTTATGCTTTTTTAATTTTGCCTTACCCAGCCTGATGTAATCCAACAGGGGACGGTTCGCCGGGCATATATAACTGCATGAACCACATTCCATACAATCATTTATGTGACAATCATCCAGAAATTCACACTTCTCCTTTTCTACCATTGACATTATCAGATAGGGTTCGATTCGCATAGGACAAACAGTGACACATCTCGTGCATCGGATGCAATTCTGTACGGGTTTTCTTTTTGATTCGGTATCATCCAGTACCAGTAGTCCTGACATACCTTTTGTAACTGGCACATCCAATGTGTTCAGTGCTTTTCCCATCATCGGTCCACCAGCAACAATTTTGCTTGCATTATCCGGAAGCCCACCTGCTGCCTTTATCAGTTCTGAAACAGGAGTACCAATCCGCACTCTGAAATTTGAAGGATTCTTTAAAGATTTTCCTGTTACTGTAACTATCCTTTCGATTAAAGGTTTATTTTTTTGGACTGCTTCATATACTGCGAACATCGTGCCGATGTTAAAAACAACAACTCCAACGTCAATGGGTAATCCCCCCGATGGAACTGCCCGCCCGGTAATAGATTTGATAAGGTGTTTTTCACTGCCCTGAGGATACTTTACTTTCAATCCCTGTATGGTGATATCCGGATATTTGGCGGATATTTTACGGAGATTTTCAATGCCATCTGATTTATTATTTTCTATCCCGACAATTGCTTCTTCTATTCCGATTACACTCTTAACAATACTAATACCGATAAGTATTTCTTCACCTTTTTCAAGCATTAGCATATGATCGGCTGTGACATAAGGTTCACATTCCGCGCCATTTATGATAAGATATTCA
>CAZEKO010000250.1:2399-3476 GCA_964512775.1 uncultured Bacteroides sp.
TTTACACAGTCACCGTGTCCAAGGCAGCCATAAGGACATCCGGTATCACCAGGATAAAGGCTGCTTTCAAGTATACAGGATGGAGGGCCATCATAGAAGGTAGTCCGGGGCCTTTTGTCATACGAACCTGCGCAGCGTACTACCGCAACTTTGGGATCTTGCGTCATAGCTTCAAAACCAAGGATCGAAGCTACCTTTGACATTGTTTCATTTCCTCCGACAGGACAAAACAACCCGCTGAGATTTTCGCTTTTCACACAGGCTTCAGCGAAATTTCTGCAACCCGCGTAACCACATCCTCCGCAATTTGCAAAAGGTAATGCATCTTCTACCTGGTCAATTCGAGGATCCTCATAAACCTTAAACCGCTGCGCGACAAAATAGAGTATAACAGCAGAAATGGCGCCGGTTGCACTCAGGGAAATGATCGTATATATAATTGTTGCACTCATATAAAACAATCCTCAGTCCTTTAGTAGCCTGAATTTAAAACTTTCATTAATAAGTCCTCTTAGAATCCATAAAATCAGGTAATAGGGTACAAGAGAGGAAATGGATATCAAACCCGCAAGTGCCTCATTATTTGTAAGTTTAAGTAAAATAACCAGGCTTATTAGGACTATAAGAAATGGTAGGATATAACCCAGGAATACAGCTCTGAACCCATGAGACTGCTGAAGTACAACAAGAACTTTTTCTCCTGCCTTATATAATTTCCCCGAGGAGGGAACCTCAAGATTCCTGACTACTCCCTCGGCAAGTGAACAGCTATTTTTTACATTGCATGAAGAACAAGCTGGTTGAGAAACAAAACTGACAATAACATTATTATCCCGGACTTCCTGTACAATTCCTTCGTGTTTAATCTCCTTTCCGGACATCCAATCTTAAAATTTATTATATGCAAAATTATACATGAATGAGATTCATTGAACATCTAATTTATCACTTTTTACCAGATAATTCTAATTTATTCTGAATATAAATAAGAGGAAACTTGTAACTTGCACCTTGTAACTTTTTTGCCATGAAATTTAAAAACAAAGTAGTTTGGATCACTGGTGCTTCATCAGGCAT
>CAZEKO010000251.1:0-3471 GCA_964512775.1 uncultured Bacteroides sp.
AAGTTATTTGTACCTGTAAATAAACTTATCATAAATAATAAGTGCCAGCGCTGTAATAACGCCGATACCAAGCAGGATAAATCCAAACCGTGAAGGATAGTAGTTGAGCCACAGGTATTCGGTAAGCGATGAGCTGTCCATCCCCATTAGTTCTGCCGCCCGTGAAAAATAATCATTCTTGGTAAATTGATCCGAGATGGCAGGAAGATCAAGGTCCCACCTGGCAATTTCACGGCCAAGCAATGTATATTTATCCGAAAATATTTCATAGATTTTTCCGGAAAGAAGTCCGCCCAGGAAATTACCCATAGCCATTGGCAGGAAATTAGATCCCATATACAAAGCTGCTTTGTCCCTTGGCGCAAGATTGCTGATGTATTCAAGGATTTTCGGTGAAAAACACATTTCTCCAATTGAAAAAATGAATAAGGACATCACAAGTATCCAGCCATTCCTGGTAATCAATGCTGCAGTCAGGCCAATAGCATTAATAATAAAACCAGCAATCATAGTATTAATAGGCTTGTACTTCATTACAAATGTTGAAATAGGGATTTGAAGCAGGATAATGAAAAAAGCATCAAGAAGAATAAATTTTTCAGGCAGAATATTTCCATCATGGGTTCCTATAGCTTCAGCCAATCCGGGAAAAACTTTTGATATGGCATTAAATATTATGGATGTTGAAGTCCATTGTTCAATAAAAACTGGCAGACTATAAAAGAACTGCCAGTAAACTGTCCATCCTCCAATTATGATAATCAGGAAGAACAGGAATTTCCTGTCCTTTAAAGCCACATAAATATTGGTAAAAATCTGCCTGAATGATTTGCCAAGAGGTTCAGTTATCTCTTTTTTGTCTGTCTCTTTGTAAAAGATAAGAAGGATTACCAGATTTAGTAATATTATACCGGAGGACATCATAAAGATATATTGCCATTTTAATTCCCTCAGCTCGGATGCCAGGTATGGCCCGATCATAGCCCCAATATTGACAACCATATAAAATATCCCAAAGCCGATTGATGAAGAATTTTCATCAGTGGTTTTTGAAATAGTTGCGGAAATAATAGGCTTGAAAAGGGCAGCTCCGATAGCCACATAGAAGAAAGTAAGGAAAATGGCTGCAAAAGATGTTACCAAACCCATAAGGAAATATCCACTGGATAGAATAACGAAAGCTACAAAAAGAACCTTTTTGTAACCATATTTATCAGCTATGGAACCGGTGACAATTGGAAGGAAATAAAGAATAGCGTTAACTATACCCATGATCAGGCCCTTTTGGACCTGACTGAAACCCAGGGCACCTGTCTCCTGCGATCCTGTCAGGTAAATGGCAAGAAGGTTAAAAATTCCATAGTATGCCCACCGTTCGAATAATTCCAGCGTATTAGCGGCCCAAAATGTACGCGGGTAATTTCTTATTATTCTTATGAAATTAAGGCTCATGCAGGCTACTGAGATCTATAAACTTATTTCAAGTATAATAAAAAAAAATAAAAAAGAAATTTTCACTTGTTCCTGTAATAAAAATATGAAATTCTGTTTTTCACATCATCGAAAGTGTAAATATCCTTATCCCTGTGGGTGTCGTAGTAACTCATGAGTGCGAAATCACCAACACACATGGTTGCATGGAAAAAGATGACAGAAATATAAGTATAGCTGGCAATACCCTGAACAAAAATAAATCCGGCAAGATTCAGAAGTGATATAATCAGAAATGGGCCGATAGCCAGTAAATAGAATCCAGTTTTATTGGTTACAAATTCATCAGCAACAGCATAAAAGGCGAACTGTTTGAATTCCGCGCCAAAACGGATTTTTCTGGCACCCAGAAAAAAATAAACTAAACCATGAATCATTTCATGAACCGGAATTATAACCGAAAAGGAAATTATAAGGCCATAAAGGTATTGTTTCATAATACCACCAAATTCCCTGTTATGGTAAATCATACCGAAAACCACTGAAACAATCATGAGTAAAAGCATCCCTAAAAGACATAAGTAATAAAAGGTCATGCTGCGGTTTCTTTTCAGGATATATTTCCCGGCAAATTCGACGATATCATCATAACGAAGTTCATCGAGAAAAACGAATCGGGGGTTCGACTTAATATCACCGGGAGTATACTTCATAAAATAAATATATCAACTATGCGGGATTTACGAATCTACCCATAAAAATGATTCCTCCGGTAGTTTTATCCACTATAAAATAAATAAATGGATGATTGGCTATAAACCGAATGGGTTGTTCTTCGAGGGCACTCTTCAGAACCATAATAACAGCAGTAGCTGCGGCTGCTTCAGTTCCTGATTCGTTGACTTCGATAAAAGCCTTATGGATTACTTCGTCTATCTTCAGGTCATTGGCTTCAGTCATGCCGGAAAAATCAGCATAATTTGAAAATGCCTCTTTCATTCCCAACAGAACAAGAGTCTCTTTCAGATTAAACTGGCTGTCATAGGTGAATTTTGGGATTGCCATTTCAACTTCCTTAACTTCCATTCCCTGCGAAATAAGGCTCAGGCGATCAAGAGTCAGGATCCTGCCGACAAGTCTCCAGCCTTCAGTTTCTTTTGGCAGGACTATTATCATTGACTTCTTTTCTCCCTTATATAAAAGCTCAAGTGCCTGCACCTCGTCGTCTTCATAGTACCCTGCATTTGACTTTTGATGCATAAAATCAGTAGGTACACTTTTAGAAGAATTGATATTAAAAATTGAGGAGGCCGTGTTGTTTTTGTCAAAAGGTTTCACCCAGTTGCCATTGAACCAGATTGCATTGGTAATAACGAGTCTTGTTACTTCTTTGAGAACACCAGGGGGTAGAAGATTTTGAATTTTATTATTGGTCATTTCTTCAACCCACCTGTTAATTTTCTGACGGGTTTTTTCCAGTTCTTCAGGTATCTTGAAATTGACATTTTCTGCTTTTGCTTTATAACATGATTCGGCCAGATCAAGAAAATCCTGTCTTAACTTATAATCATCCTGTGCCCAGAGAGCATTTGCTATTCTTAGCTCAGTCCCTTTTTCATCACCCGTTAATTGAATACTGTCTGTGAAAGCTTTATAACCGGGATGGAAGGCTGCCTGATCTTCAGGAAACCAGAGCACTTCAGCCATTTCCCTGGCTGTATTTCCTTTTGCCCCGGCATATGTGACCGCAAGAGCAGATGTAATGCTGTAAGGTGAAAAGACTAAATTTTTCTCATCATCTCCAAGCTTTTTATAAAGAGAGAGAGCAAATTCATTATTTGCTTCAGAAATATCTTTTATAGTGGCACTTTGCCTCATTGGATTTCTGGTTTCAGAAATTTTGTTTTTGCTTTTGCACCCCGGCATCATCAAAAGGACAATGAATATAAAAATAGATATAACTTCTTTAGGTTTCATATAACAGGTTTTAAATATTCTTTTAAAAGATACAAAGAAATTTCATTTTTTGTAAATAAATAA
>CAZEKO010000252.1:0-3458 GCA_964512775.1 uncultured Bacteroides sp.
GCATGAAGTTCTTTATATCGTAGCTCTTGTTTATATTCTTCAGATTGTTCCAGTTTTTTCCTGGGGCTTAACAGCATGTATTCCTTAACCTTTCTGAATTTATCTGATTCAACAAAGGATTTGAGTTCTTCGTATTCCTCAATTTTTTTGGAACCATCGAGTTTCAGGTATGACTGGTAATTTTTAGATGCTTTGAATGCGAGATTGTCAACAAATCTTTTTGATTTCTTTAGTCCGAGGTATTCCTGCTCTTTCCGGTATTCTCCTGTATCTGCAAATTTTGCCGATTCTACCTTTTTTCGTTCCTGTTTGAATTCTTCAGAAAGGATATGTTTTTGTAATTCTTCAAAGGCTTCTATCTCGCTGGAGTGATATAACCTGTTAAAGTCATTGAAATAAGGCAGGCTGGTTATTTTTAAATAATTCCTGATTTCTTTTGATTTTTTGAGCCGGTTATAATCTGACAGCTTTTTGAATTCTTCAGATTGCTGAAATTCCTGCTTGTTCAGGTTTCGTTTGGCTTGTTCTACTTTTCCGGATCTGATAAATTTTTCAAGATTTATGAATGTTTCGAGTCTGTCCGATTCCAGAAGACTTTTATAGTCAGAAAATGCTGCATGTTTTATAACCTTATAATAGTTTTTAATCCATGATGTTTTTTTCTGCTGTTCGTATTGTTGAAAATTTTTAAAAAGCTCGGTTTGTTCAAATTTCTGTCTGGATGGAAGCGCCATGTATTTTTTAACAGATTTAAATTCATCAGAATCCAGATATTTTTCAAGTTTCAGGTATTTTTTAAGCTCGTCAGAAGTTTCAAATTCCTGTAAGTTTTTTAATTGCTGAGATGATTTGATCTTATAGTAATTACGAATTTCCGGGTCTTTGGAAAGGTTCAGGTATTTTTTTTCTTTCTGGTATTCTTCAGTATCACTATATTTTTGTGATTGGATCTCCTTTTTTCTTTGTTCAAATTCAGGTGAACTGACAATTTGGTCTAATTCGTTGTACTCTTTAAGCTCCTTTGATTTCGAAAATGCCAGAAGTTCATTGTATTCCAGTTCCAACGCTGCTCTTTTCTTTTCAACATCAGCAGTTTTCGGGAACAATCCTAAAAGGACTTTTAAACTTGTCATTTGGTGTTGCTGGTTTGTTTATATAACTAATATTCTATGCTTTGTATTGTGTGATGATTGAATTCTTTATCTAAAGATACGAAAAAGGTTGTTAAGTTTTTATCACTCTTAATGCGATAATTGTTTATTATAAGTTACCCAGCGTTGTAGTAAGACATACCCCTAGAACCATATTATTGATTTGTGCCTGATATCCAAAATCATCCGCCTGATCTTTCATCCCGGCATAATATAAAAAAGCAGAAAAACCAACAGAAAAAGCACTGCCAAGCATGAAATCGATTCCTCCTTTTAATTTAAAAGCAACACCAATCTCAGCATTATAAACCTCTTCACCAGCAAATGAGGCCATGGTGGTACCATAAATTGTCCCGGATACATAAATTTTCTGAGGGATTGGATAGGTAGTCAATCCGAGTCCGACGTCAAACATTGCCAGAGTTCCTTCAAAATCGTAATCAATATCATCCACGGTATAAGTAGGTCTATCTATGATAGTCACTCCAAATGTCCCGTGTATGTAAGTTTTTGGGAAGATACCAACACCCAGAACAACATCCATGGGAATTGCCAGACCAGTAAATGTAAAGTCATCTATTTTGTACTGTCCATGACCAAGTCCAAATTCTAGGCGTGCCAGGAATTTGAAAAAATCCCTGTTTGAAGAGGTACGACCAGATTCGGGAGGTGGGATAACTTTTTGTTGTCCGAAAGCCATAGAAAAAATGCCAGTGAATATCAGAATCAATACCCACAAAAATGGTCGTTTTGTATTCTTCATTTCAAAAATATGATTAGCAAATAATTATGCTAAAAATAATCATTTCTTTAATAAATGAGAAAAATTTTAATCCACATTATTCACAAATTGCATATTTTATCAAGATTGATGAAAGATTCTGTCCAAATAATACCAAATGGTTCAAAAACATGCTTGAATTAAACCATTTATTGTCGTATTTTTATCTGAAAAATAAAATCATGAAGATGAAAAAAGGACTTGTATTCATACTATTGATAACTCTGTCCTTTGTTTATGTTCATTCGCAGTTGAGACAATTTTCAAATGATAATCGATTTGCACTGGTCGTCGGCAACAGCGATTACGCTATTGGAGTGCTTGCCAATCCTGTGAATGATGCATATGCAATGGCTATGGCTTTGGAAAATCTGGGTTTTGATGTTAGTCTAAGACTGGAGGTCAGGACAAAGGATGAAATGAAACGTGCCATCCGTGAATTCGGGGAGAAATTAAAGAAGGGTGGTATTGGATTGTTTTATTTTGCAGGTCATGGTTTGCAGGTTGACGGATTCAATTTTCTCATTCCCACCCAGGCACAGATTAACTCGCAGGAAGAGGTGGAATACGAATCTGTAGATGTTGGATTTGTTCTGGCACAGATGGAAGCGGCGCAAAATCAGATGAATATTGTTATTCTTGATGCCTGCAGAAATAATCCATATGCCAGGAGTTTTCGTTCTGCTACCGGGGGATTGGCATCAATCAATGCGCCTACGGGTTCACTGATTGCATACTCTACTGCACCGGGAGCTACAGCCTCAGATGGGATTGGAAAAAATGGATTGTATACCGGTGAACTCCTGAAGCAAATGCAGCTTGAAGGATTGAAAATAGAAGAGGTGTTTAAAAATGTCAGGTCCAATGTGTTGGCGAAAAGCGGAGGCAAACAGGTGCCCTGGGAATCTTCATCGTTAATCGGGGATTTTTATTTTATCCGGGACGAAGGAAGCAGTCAACCCGCCTCTATGGCAGTACCCGATAAAAACCATGGGATTTTGGTTGAGAACAGCACCGACCGTTCTGAGACTGAAGTTACTCAGCAGAAAGAAAAAACCACCCTGATTAATAGTTTAAAGGGAGACAATGATGAACTTCTGTCTCCGGAAGGTCAGGATAGCAAACTGGAAATGGATGCAAAATGGAAAAGCAATGGCAGTGAATACTGGTTATATTTTAACGGACGTGAAATCAGTAAACAGACCACCAACCATTGGGCTGAAAATACCAAAGACCTTGAGGTGTATCATCCTGAATCAAATACGACATTTGTTTTAAATGATTTTTTAGATAATAGTGACAGCAGATTACATGAGGCTGAGATCAGAACCAATAACGGATTCAAGAAAACATTGCCATTATGGAAGGCAACTGCAGATGATGGTTACTGGCTTTTTGTGGACGGGATCGATATCAGCCGGGAAACGACTTACCAATGGTCAGGAAAAGATATAAAGGTTTATCATAAAGCCACTAAAACCTATTATTTGCTGGAAGACTACAATAAAAACCTGGATAATACCCTG
>CAZEKO010000253.1:0-3452 GCA_964512775.1 uncultured Bacteroides sp.
CGGGAATGACCATCTGTCTGATTACTGGATAGAAACCATAGAATTCAAGACAAAAGAATAAGAGGTTCCGGGTCAAAAAATATGAACATCAGGAACTGGATCAGGATACTCCATCGCGATACCGGATATATTTTCTTTGGAATGTGTATTATTTATGATTAAAGGCAAAAAAGGTATTACTGGCAGGGGTGCATGGCTGACATTGCTTGGAATCATTATACCTCTGATTTTCCTCATAATTTATTTGTGGTAGACACCTTTGTTCTCAACTTTTTGCTTAATCTTTTCAATTATTTATTATCTTCGGTTGAATGTTAATCTTTTCCTAGTCCACATTTTATAGTCAAATATAATGAGTGAAAAGATTTTAAAAGCCCTGATGCAGTTATTCGCAATAATAGCCAGGCCAGATAGCAGCAGAAGTGACCGCAAAACTGTAGTCAAGTCTTTTTTGGACAGGCAACTCAATGCTGAACTTGTACAGGAATATCTTGGGGTATTTGATGAATATTATACTCTTCACCAGGAAAAACAGAAAGAGTCATCAAAAAGAGTATTCAGAATCTCATCAAGTTCTGTAAGAGTTCTTAAAATCTGCACCGCCATCAATGAAGAGCTTGTACAACCCCAGAAGATTATTGTTCTGATTCAGCTGCTTGAATTTGTCAAATCTGATAGCCAGGAAATTACCATCCAGGAAATGGAATTTATCAATACCGTGGCTGAGACCTTTAATGTTCCGGAAGAGGAGTACCAGGAAATAAAAGATTTTGTTCTTTTTTCCTTTAACCAGATCCCAAATTCTTCACAAATTCTGCTTATCGACAATAACAAAGATTATAATCACGAAAAAACCAAACATACTTATGTGGATGGACTCCAGGGGCAGATACGTGTACTGCATGTTCCAAGCACAAAAATGTATTTTATCCGGTATATAGGCGAGAATGAAATGTACCTGAATGGTCAGATGATTCAACAGGACAAAGTATATGTGTTTACTAACGGCTCTTCCATTCGCAACCAGTTGATCAAGCCTATATATTACAGTGATGTAGTAAGCAAGTATCAAATGGATAAGATCAGGGATAAAATCATTTTCGAGGTTATTGAAATCGAATACTTGTTTAAAGGGGGCAAGCATGGATTACATGCGCTGAGTTTTAAAGAAGAATCTGGCAGACTCATTGGTATAATGGGTGCCAGTGGAGCCGGAAAATCAACATTGCTGAATGTACTTAATGGTTCTAGCCCACCCTCTTCAGGCGAAATACTGATTAATGGGATTAGTATCTTCAATGAAAAAGAAAAGGTGGAGGGAATAATCGGGCATGTTTCTCAGGACGATCTTTTAATTGAGGATTTGACGGTTTACCAGAATCTATATTATAATGCCAAACTCTGTTTTGACAATTATTCAGAATCACAAATTGTTGAAGCCGTTAACCGGACGCTGGAAAATCTTGGATTATTCGAGATCAGGGATATTCAGGTTGGTAGTCCCCTGAATAAAAAGATCAGTGGAGGACAACGTAAAAGGTTGAATATAGCTCTTGAATTGATCAGGGAACCCGCTGTTTTGTTCCTCGATGAACCGACATCCGGACTGTCATCACGAGATTCAGAGAATATTCTTGACCTGCTGAAAGAGTTATCCCTAAAAGGAAAACTCGTGTTTGTTGTGATACATCAGCCATCTTCTGAGATATTTAAAATGTTCGACCGGATGATTATTCTGGATACCGGCGGCTGGCTTATTTACAGCGGAACTCCCGTTGACTCAATAATGTATTTCAAAGAACTGATGCATCATGCAAACTGGAACGAAAGCGAATGCCATTCCTGCGGTAATGTAAACCCTGAACAGGTTTTCAATATAGTTGAGTCAAGTGTTCTGGATGAATATGGAAAAATGACCAAAACACGGAAAAAATCTCCCATCGAATGGCATAACCATTATTTGAAATCCAGAGAAGAAGAAAAAACAGAAATTACCGAAATACCTCCAGTTCCAGCAATAAACTTCAAAATCCCCAACCGTTTTAAGCAATTTATAATCTTCTTAAAACGTGACATCCTGGCAAAACTTGCAAATACACAATATCTTGTCATAAATTTTCTTGAAGCACCGGTACTTGCTTTTCTTTTATCTTATATCATCAGATATTACAGCGTTAATGTGACTAATATCTATGGTTATACACTTGAGGGCAATTCCAATCTTCCTGTTTATATTTTTATGGCAGTAATTGTTGCAATTTTCATGGGTCTGACCATCAGTGCTGAAGAAATAATCAAGGATAGAAAAATAAAAAAGCGTGAAGAATTTCTAAATCTCAGCTGGGCAAGTTACCTGACATCAAAAGTTGCCATCCTACTTGGTCTTTCTGCCATTCAGGCTATTACTTTTGTGGTAATAGGAAATTCAATTCTCGAGATAAAAGGCATGTACTGGCAATACTGGTTGGTCCTTTTCAGTGCCTGGGCATCTTCAAACCTGATGGGGCTTGTAATATCCGACAGTTTTAAAACAGTAGTAACTATTTATATTTTAATACCATTCCTGGTTATTCCACAAATCATGCTCAGTGGGATAATTGTAAAATTTGAAAAATTAAATCCTGATATCTCTTCACCAACCAATATTCCATGGTACGGTGAAATCATCACAGCAAGGTGGGCTTATGAGGCACTTGCAGTATATCAATATAAAAATAACGAATTTCAGAAACAGTTTTATTTATATGATAAAGCTATGAGTGTGGGAGATTTCAAGAAAAATTACTGGACTATAAATCTGATGAACAAAGTTGATTTCATTGAAAGGAATATCGGGAATGAGGCTCAGCGCGAAGTAGTAGAAAAAGATTTCAGGGTATTAAAAAACGAGATAAGAAAAGAGCTTCGATATAATGAACAAATTAAATTTGAATATATCGATAAGCTTGACCTGGCTTCTGTTTCCACAACGGTGTTAGAAGAAACCCGGGACTACCTGAACCGGATAAAACAGTATAACATCAAGCTATATAATAAATATAGTGATGAAAAAGATCAGTTAATAAGCAGTTTGCAGAAGAACGAAGAAGGTCGGAAAGAATATTTCAGGATAAAACGGGAATATGATAATGAAACTTTGACTGAATTCGTAACAAATTCAAGTGTAATGGAGGAAAGGATTATTGAATATAAGGATCAGCTTTTTCAGAAAGTTAATCCTATTTATATTGATCCCCAGAACAAATTTATCAAAGCCCATTTTTACGCTCCACGCAAACAAATATTCGGAAATTATTTTAGCACGTTTGGAATAAATGTTATTGTCTTATGGTGTTTTACTGTGCTTCTATATGCCATTCTCTATTACAGATTGCTTAAGAAATTACTTGATCTTATTGAACAAATTAGCGACAGGTTTAAGAGAAAAACCGTGGAATAGTATATTAAGGAAT
>CAZEKO010000254.1:0-3436 GCA_964512775.1 uncultured Bacteroides sp.
TTAAAATAGCCATTGTGTCTGGCAATGATAAACGATTCGTAATTAACCTTGTTAGGGTAAACCAGGCGTAAAGGAGTTTTCTTATCGGCACAGGAAAAAGTAACCGAAATCACAATGAAAAACAATGTTGTTTTAAGAATAAATTTTTGATAATTCATGGCGAAAATATTTACGTAGTTCTGTAATTTCTGTTGAAAAAATATTCCTTGGACGGGGTAAATCAATTCTTTTATCAAAACAAATTTCTCCCGGATTGGATTTCATTACAATTACCCGGTCGGCTAATAAAACTGCTTCTTCAATAGAATGGGTTACAAAAAGTATAGTCTTTTTCTCATGTTCCCAGATCTGTAAAAGATCGTTATCGAATTTAGCTTTTAACAGCTCATCCATGGCGGCAAAAGGTTCGTCCATTAGAATAATATCCGGATTTAGAGCCAGTATCCTGGCAATCTGAGTCCGCTGCTTCATACCTACTGAGAGCTGGTAAGGGTAATAATCTTCGTAACCAATCAGGCCGGTCAGTTCTATTTTTTCTTTTACTATCTGATCTCTTTGACCTTCAGGGATTTTTTTAAGCAGCAGGCCAAATTCGATATTCTGTGATATGGTTTTCCAGGGGTATAGAGCAGGTTCCTGAAAAACCAATGCCCGGCAAGAACAGGTTTTGGTCATTTTTTTACCATCAAAGAACACTGTACCCGAGGTTTGTGGTATTAATCCTGAAACAATCATCAACAGGGTTGTTTTGCCACATCCGCTCGGGCCTAATATGCAGACAAACTCGTTTTTCTCAATCCCGAATGAAACGTTTTTCAGGGTAGTAATTTCACCCCCGGCAACCGGCCAACTTTTAAATATATTTTCAATTTGTAATAACACAGCTGGTAAAAGTTTATTCACTTGAAAAAGAGTAACCTATCTGGTAATTACCGTATTTCTTCCGGAGATTATTTTCAATTTTATTAAAAATAAATTTTTCGGCTGTTAATCCAATTATTACTATAACTATGATGGAAACAAATGCTGCCATGTAATCGAGTGTCCATCGGGATTGAATAATAATATATCCTAACCCGAGACCGCTTCCTACAATCATTTCAGCAGCTATGAGTACTCTCCAGGAGTTAGCCAGGCCTATTCTCATCCCATCAATAATATGAAAAAGTGCAGAAGGGAAAAGCACGTGTTTGAATAAGTCTTTCTTGCCTGCCCCCATAATCCGGGCGGCATAAATCAGATTGGGAGGGGTATTTTTAATGCCTGTTGCAGTAGTAATAATAATGGGCGTTAACGCAATAATAAAGATCATAAAAATAGTTGCTGAATTACCAAGTCCGAAGAGCAACAATGCAATGGGTATCCATGCAAGGCCTGGAATGAGCTGTAAAACAGTTACTAATGGCATGAATAGCTTATTGATTTTATCATTGACACCCAGAACAAAACCAACCATAATACCAATAATAACCGCTATAATGTAAGCTATAAGCCACCTTGACAGACTGGCAAGGGTATGCTGAAAAATGGTATACTCATAAACCGGATCCCCTTTCAGGCTTTTGAAAAAAAGTATAAATGTGTCCACAGGAGTAGGGAATTCAACGCCACGAATTAACCATACGCCCCATGCCAACAGTTGCCAGATCAACAATATTATTAATAAGGAGATCAGGGTTATGATAATATTTTCTTTTTTGGCATGCATCATATTTAATAGCTACTTTTTGCTGTAAATCGTTAGATGAACATTAAAAAATTTATAACGTGAACAACACTTGTAATGCAAACATAAATGAATTGTTTGCTTCCTGATCATTTATGGGTTGAACTTCTTTCGGAAAAAAGTATCCGAACACGCCTGTAAATTGCCAAAATTTTTTGACATTGAAACGGGCAAAAATATCAAATTCATCGCCAAGATGTTTTTCGCCAGGGATTAACTTCAGGTTTTTAAGCAATACAACATCATCGGGTACAGGAATATAAAACCTATTGTATTTAATTTCAATCCAATAACCTTTTTTAGGTTGCAGTTCCAGTACTATTTCGCGGTCATCGAGGTTTGACCATTTTGATATTACTTTTATCCATCCATAATACTTATCAGAAGCGCCAAAAACCGGATCAAAATTGCGGTCGGTGACATCCGTCTGTTTCCCGCCCGATGCATACGTTTCGCGAAGACTCAAAATGGGTTTCCATTTTAAAAAGCTGAATTGATAGCCAAGTTTGGCAAATAAACCGTACGCATCGATTTTTTTATCGTTTTCGCTGCCAACCTCGTATGCAAAAGTGGCATCAAAAATAAAATTATATACATTCTCGTTCAATAACCTGCTACCTAACCAGTGTTTACTGATTTGCTGGGTGTTTATATAGTCTGCCGAACCTTGCTGCTTATATACATAAAAAGGTTCGAGGTTTATTATTTTTTTAAGTTCAAAATGTCCGTAAAGTCCTCCCCCAAAAAATTCAGTTTTTGTAAAAGGAATTGAAATCCTTTTCGGGTCGTGTATTTTGGTGCCGCCCGCAAATATATCTATTGAATTATGGCCACAGAAATAGGAAAGTCTTAGGGCATCCCATGTCCAACGACCGGTATTTCCCCATTCGCCGGGACCAAATAAGTGGTTATCACCAAAAAAAATCTTTTGCCTGCCTAATTTGGCTGTAAATTTTTTATTCCTGGTTTGATATTGAACGAAAGCATCGTATATCTCGAAATACTCTTCGCCTGGATTCATCAGGTAATATGGCTCAGTTGTTCCAGATTCTTTGATTTTGAATAAATCGGGATATTCCTTCTGACGGATCGACCAGCCAAATGCACGCGAATCCTGCAAATGCAACCCAACGGTCAATGTTCTTAAGGGGTAATAAATTAATCCGGTAATTACCCGCTGGTAAAGAATTTTGTCATTCAGTTTACCAATTGCATCTTCACTGTCGTCACCATAATTTTTGGCGTTCATTCCATCCCAAAGTTCAAACCTGTAGCGAATCGATAAATCATACTCGATTTTTACACTATCGGTTTGTGGGAATAAAAGAAAAACATTTAGTATAAAAATGGTAAGAAATAAAATGTATTTAATCTTCGAATAATTTAAAAAGTTTATGAGGTACGGGAATATTGTCATTTAAATCAACTTTCCATCTTTCAGTTGAAAAATCCTATTGGCAAGATGCATTCCTGTAAATTGGCCGTGAGTAGTAACCACCATAGCGCTTTTTTTCTCTTTCACATATGGAATCAGAATATTTAACATATCATTGGCAGTTTCTTCATCCACATTTCCGGTTGGTTCATCTGCAATAATAAGTGAAGGTTCGTTTATCAGGGCTCTGGCAAGTGCAACACGTTGCTGCTGGCCTACACTAAGTTCGACAGGCAGGTTATTCAGTCTTTCTCCAAGTTCCATCTGTTCCAGCA
>CAZEKO010000255.1:0-3416 GCA_964512775.1 uncultured Bacteroides sp.
TGGCTCTCGGATGAAAGATGCTGATATGGTGTTCGGCTTTGTCAAAGATGGCAAAGCTACTGTGTATGACCTGTTCAGCACTGGTGACTTTGGCCCGCATCCACAGGATACGGAACTAGGTGGCACCAATGATATCCTTGAATTTGCTGTTTTGTCGTTTCATCCAGCTCATATACCGGCTGGTCGTTTATATCTTTGCGGAAGGCCGCAATAAAGACCTGTCCTGCTTTTTCTTCAAGCGTCATGGCAGCAATTACATTGGCTTTTGGCCAAGAAAATAAACCAAAAGGCAGCGTAATGAACTTTGAAAATGAATGGTGGTATTCAATTCTTAAAAAGCATAAAATTGAACCTAGTGGATTCAATAATTTCGAAAAAGTTTTCGAAATGGGTACAAAGAATACTATTAATAACAGGGTAGTTACTTTAGAAAACGCTTTCTTCCTGATAAAAAGCAATAGTGATGAATACTATATTTTAAAATCTCCATTAGCATATCATGATTTGGATAAAAATATCATTACTTGCGATAAGGGAACAATGGAAACATATAAACTTAAGTCGGAAGATACAGAGCCTTTTGAAAAACAATCCTTCGAGAAAGTTACATTAAAAATAACTGATGGTAATCCTTCATATGAAGCGGAGAATGTAACCGGTCGTACGAAAACAAAGAATTAACCACCAGTGCATAACATTGTTCTAAGGCAAAAGCAAATTTTTAAATAAAAATTTAAGCAGCGAAACTAGAAAGATCTACGTATGGAGTTCCTCTTTTAACAACGGCGAATGCTCTGAAGACAAGTTTATTTCGGATAATATTAAGTGTGCTCATTTTATTTTTACCGGCAGCTACTCTTCGGGAATAATAGATCTTGTATTCACCTGCAAGTTGGATTGAAGCCATAGCAGCCATATTCAATAACGATTTGATCTGTTTATTGGCACAAGCATGCACTTTGGTTCTACCTTTTACAGATGTACCGGAAGAATATTCAAAAGGGGCAATACCGGCATAGCAGGCAAATTTTCTTGGAGTATCAAATTTGGTAAAATTATTAGTCAGAGAAATCAAATAAGCAGCCAGAACTTTACCGATCCCTTTAACTGACAATAGGAGATCATAACTTCTTTTGAGTTCCGAATTAGCTTTGATTATCTTCAAGATTCCCGCTTCTACATTGTCGATCTCGAAAGATAACTGGTTTAACATTATATGATGAGATTCCCTAAGATATTCGTATTCATTCTCCAGGTAAGAATCATGAAAGCCCTTATTGGCATTCTTAAATGCTGTGCGGTGTTTAATCAGCATTTCCCGATGTCCAAGCAATGCTTTTAATTGATCCATAACAGGATCAGGAAGCTTTGTGCTAATAAGTTCATCTCTTCTTCTCCAGGCATAAAGAGCAATAACGCGCGCATCTTTTTTATCGGACTTGCTCCTGGTAAGTCCCATTGAACGTTTCAAATCCAAAGCGTCCAGGGCAGTAAAACTAATTCCAGCATTCTGGAAGAAAACAGATAACTGCCTACTATAGCATCCGGTATTTTCAAAGCAGAAATGTAAAAGATCTTTTGACTGTGACAATACCATTGTAGCTTCTTGAAGCAATTTAACAAACCCTTCGGGATTATTGGCTACCTGGAAGTAATGATTTGATTTAAGGATAAATACATCAAGCGAGTTTTTAGAAACATCAATACCAACAATTTGTTTGTTTTTCATACCTTTAGTTTTGAGAATTAATACAAATAAGTTGCTGAAACTATCAACTTTAAAAGGCCTGGAAGCCTATAATTCTAAATGGTTTTAAGCAACTGAGAAAGGAATGGGGACTAACAATGTTGATAGGTTTTTAAACCTAGCGTGTATACAAGTTCACCCCATTCCTTTAAAATAATAAACAAGTTAACAACAATAAACAAAGAAAAAGAACCAAAAAGAAAAGAAAATCAACAACATACACAATCCTTGTCTATTAATTTTGTTAATAAGTGTATACAAATATAAAGGCGTGTATAAGCCATTGCTGGTAACGGGTTTGCGTAGGTCAGTTCTCTTGGTTGCCTTGTGGTAACTCGACAACAAAGCGCTTTGGCAACGCAACGGCTCATACACACGGACGTTATGGGCAAGTAGGTACGTTAAAGTCACATCCTTTACAGAGTTAAAGCCACATAGTTTACACTTTTTAAAGCAGTAATTTGTGATAAAAAACAAATTACTATGCCTTGGAAAGACACAACAACTATGGAGCAAAAAGTAGAATTTATATGCGAGTGGCTATCTGGTAAGTATACGATCTCAGAGTTATGCAGATTCTATGAAATCTCACGTCCAACCGCATATTTGTTAATAAGCAGGTATGAGAAACTGGGCATCGAAGGATTAATAGAGAAGTCTAAAGCCCCACGCCATCATCCAAACAAAACGAAAGAAAGAGTTGAGTTAAAAATACTAAGTTTAAAAAAGCGACACCCCAGATGGGGTGCTAAAAAAATATATAAGTTATTGTTTAACTTTTTTACAGAAGATGAAATTCCATCAATAGTTACGACCCATAATATTTTAAATAAGCATGGATTAGTATGCCCACAAAGAAGAATAAGGCGTGTTAAGCCGGTGTACCCGATATTTGATCCGCAGGAATGTAATCAGGTGTGGAGTGCAGATTACAAGGGGAAGTTTAAAATGGGTAATATGAAATACTGCCATCCATTAACTATTACAGATTCCAAAAGCAGGTACCTGTTTACAGCCAAAGCGCATACAAGCGAAAATTTTAAATCAGTCAAAGCAGAATTTACCAGGGTTTTTAGAAAGTATGGTTTACCCAAACAAATCCATACAGACAACGGTTCACCGTTTGGTTCCATTTCATCGATTCAACGATTTTCAAGACTATCATTCTGGTTCATAGATCTGGGAATATTACCTGTGTTTTCGGATCCGGCGCACCCGGAACAAAATGGAAGACATGAAAGGATGCATAGGGATTTAAAAGCTGCATGCGCCAGGCCATCCGCCTATGATTTAAAATCACAACAAAGAAAATTAAATTCTTTTATAAGGGAATATAATAATGTAAGACCACACGAGGCTCTGGAAATGGAAACGCCGGCCAGTGTACATACACGATCTAAAACACCCTATCCGGAACGCATTAAAGCATATGAATATCCGGCAAATATGAAAGTGATGAATGTAACTAAGAGTGGATCAGTGAGATGGAAATCATATTACTGGGTTTATATGACCAGGGCACTCATTGGTAAAAAGGTTGGTGCTGAGGAAATTGGCAATGGAATTTGGAAAGTTTTCTACAGGGATGTATTTTTAGGATATTTTAATGAAAATGATATAAGAGTGAAACAACAATCAATAAGGTTAAGCTCTAATTTAGTGTAAAGTA
>CAZEKO010000256.1:0-3410 GCA_964512775.1 uncultured Bacteroides sp.
TTTCAGAATTTGTCCGGCGTTTACAGGGACAAAGTCCGGCTTTGGCATTTCCATTAACGTGGATTGAACAGCGGCTTTCCGAATCAAACCAGAAAATTGTCCAATTAATTCAGTATGGAAACCAGCAACAAGCTGCAGATCAGGTTTCTATCAGTAACAGCATAGGCAGCCTTCGTTTCCTGAGCGCTTTGGACTGGCGTGAATTCGTTGAATCTATAAGCCATGTTGAACAAGTTCTGAACAAGGACCCTGCCAAAGCATACATCTCAATGGATTTTAACACCCGTGACCATTATCGTCATGTTATAGAAAGGATTGCAAAAAAATGCAACTTTTCTGAAATTGAAGTGGCACTTAAATCTATAGAACTTGCAAAAAAAGGAGCCGAATTGAATGGACCGGAGGACCGTACAGCCCATGTCGGATTTTACCTCATTGGTAAAGGTCTGCCTCAACTTGAGCACCTTACAAAAATAAAATATACTTTATCTTCGATATGTAGAAAAACGATTTTCCGGTTTCCCCTGTTTTTCTATCTGGGTTCAATTATATTATTGACGTTAACCTTCTGTTGGAGCCTGTTAGAAAAAGCCCACAGTGATGGAATTGGCAGCTGGCATATCTGGACCTTAGGGTTTCTCCTGATTTTATGTACCAGCTATCTGTCAATAGCTCTTGTGAACTGGCTGGCCACACTTTTTGTCAACCCATATCCATTGCCACGACTTGATTATTCAAAAGGGATCCCGCCGGAATCACGATCGTTGGTAGTTGTTCCTTCTATGCTTTTAAACACTCAAAATATTGAAGATCTGGCAGAAGCTTTGGAGGTACGTTTTCTGGCAAATCAGGATAAAAACTTACATTTTGGGTTGTTGACCGATTTTAAAGATGCAGCACAGGAAAAACTAGAAGAAGATGACCAACTTACTCAACTGATTGGTAAAAAAATTACGGAACTAAACGAAAAATACCCAGGAGAAAATAATGATACATTTTTTCTTTTTCATCGTCCACGACACTGGAATCCAAAAGATCGGATATGGATGGGTTATGAACGAAAAAGGGGAAAACTATCAGATCTGAATTCCCTGCTGCGTGGAGGCCCTGAAAATATTTTTTCGCTGATCATTGGCAATACTGAAGTTTTAAAAAAAATTAAGTATGTCATTACACTTGACACCGATACACAATTACCTCGCGATTCAGCACGACAATTTATCGGGGCCATGTCGCATCCTCTGAACAAACCAAAATACGATACAGTAAAACAGCGTGTAACAGATGGATACAGTATTCTTCAACCCAGGGTTGCTGTGAGTTTACCGGGCACTAACCGATCGAGGTATGCAAGGCTGTTTGGCAGTGAACCAGGAATAGATCCATACACCCGTGCAATATCTGATGTATACCAGGATCTTTTTGGAGAAGGATCATTTATAGGCAAAGGTATATATGATGTTGATTTATTTGAACAAACACTTAAGGATCGGTTTCCGGAAAACAGAATTCTGAGCCATGATCTTCTGGAAGGTTGTTATGCCCGGTCGGGATTGTTAAGCGATGTTCTTTTATTTGAAGAGTATCCTGCAAGTTACAGTACAGATGTAAACCGTCGATCGCGTTGGATAAGGGGCGACTGGCAATTGATCCCCTGGTTATTACCATTTTTACCCAAGTTAAATGGCACATCCCGAAAAAACCCTTTGTCTCTTTTATCGTGGTGGAAAATCCTGGATAACCTCAGGCGTAGTCTTATTCCTTTAGCGCTGACATTACTTTTGTTATCAGGCTGGACCATTTTATCATCATCATGGTTCTGGACTTTGGTTGTGATCGGAATTATTTTGATTCCTTCATTGCTTATTTCTGCTGTTTACATATTTCAAAAACCAGAGGAAGTTCACCTGCGGCAACATCTAAAGGCAGCCGGACAATCTGCTGCAAGGCAATTGTACCGGGCTGCATTTGTGCTTATAAGCCTTCCATACGAAGCATTTTATAGTATGGATGCTTTATTGCGAACATGCTGGAGATTGATTATCTCAAAAAAACGGCTTCTCGAATGGAATTCTACAGCAAGAAATGAACACCAAAGCAGGTTTAAACTTATTGAATCCTTTCGGACCATGTGGATATCTCCCTTTATTGCAATCCTTTCTGCAACCTGTCTTTTGATTTTGTTTCCGAAAACACTTGCAATGGTATGGCCAATTATAGGACTATGGTTTGTTTTTCCGGTTATTGCCTGGTGGATCGGCATACCTCTTGTCCCACGTGCAGCAAAACTGACTGATAAACAATATCGCTTTCTCAGGAAATTGTCGTATAAAACATGGTCCTTTTTTGAAACTTTTGTTGGTCCTGACGATAATTGGTTACCCCCCGACAACTATCAGGAACACCCCATTTCAGTGATAGCACATCGAACATCGCCCACGAATATAGGTCTTTCACTTCTTGCAAATCTGTCAGCATATGATTTTGGTTACATTTTTACCGGTGAGCTTCTTGAACGAACTTCGAATGCTTTCAACACAATGAATTCGCTGGAAAGATACCAGGGCCATTTCTTTAACTGGTACGATACTCAATCTTTGAAACCACTAAGGCCACTTTATATTTCATCAGTTGACAGCGGAAACCTTGCCGCTCATCTGTTGACCCTGCAACAGGGACTTCTCACCCTGCCTGATCAATTAATACTTGGGCCCCGGCTTTTTGAAGGGATTAATGATACATTACAAATTCTTATAGAGCAGGCAGGAAAATCAATACCTGCCCAAATTCTTCAATTCCGGAAATATTTGAATGTAATTTTAAATGAACACCCGGTTACGCTTGTTTATTTGCGAAAAAGTCTGGAAAAACTTTCAACATCTTCTGCTGAAATTGTAAATGCATTCACTACCGATACGGATGAACAATACAGTGTTTGGGCAAATAACCTTTCACGGCAATGTCGGGGCGCCTTTGATGAGTTAAAAGTTCTGGCTCCATGGATGTTTCATCCGGTTTCTCCTGAAATATTGAACAAATATCCTGATATTAATGCTATTCCAACATTACGCGAAATCGCCAAAACTAATGATCATGCAAAAGAAAGGATTGAAGCTATCGAAGTACTTGTCCGGCAATCAGGAGAATTTGCGAACATGGAATATGGTTTTCTTTATGATAAGTCGCGCCATTTGCAAACTGTAGGTTATAATGTTGAAGACCGGCGGCGCGACTCAAGTTATTATGATTTATTGGCATCGGAAGCAAGATTGTCGAGTTTTGTGGCTATTGCCAAAGACCAGGTACCACAGGAAAGTTGGTTTGCATTTGGGCGTCTTCTTACAATTATCAATGGCGAACCAATTCTTCTTTCATGGAGTGGTTCCATGTTCGAATACCTTATGCCTCTT
>CAZEKO010000257.1:0-1376 GCA_964512775.1 uncultured Bacteroides sp.
ATGAACATGAAACCAAGGGAAACCGGAAATTCTTTACTGCTGGTGTGGGAATTAAGCTGAATGTTTTCGGTCTTGATTTTTCCTATCTGATCCCCGTTAAACAAAACAATCCACTTGCAAATACCCTCCGTTTCACCCTTTCCTTTGAATTTGATAAACTCAAAAAGTAATGAATCCCCGGATTGGCTTTGGATATGATATCCACCGGCTTGAAGAAGGCCGCAGACTTGTTATTGGCGGCACGGAAATTCCCTGGCATAAAGGGTGTACCGGACATTCTGATGGCGATCCTCTTATCCATGCAATCTGTGATGCAATGCTGGGTGCTGCCGGTGCAGGTGATATCGGAAAACATTTCCCGGATAATTCACCTGAATTTAAAGATATCGATAGCAGGATCCTGTTAAGGAAAACTGTTGACATAGTTGCTAAAGCCGGATACAGATTTGCTCAGGCAGATTCAACCGTATGTCTTGAAAAGCCAAAAATAAGCTCCTTTATACCTGCCATGATAGAACAACTTGCCGCCACACTTGGCGTTCAGAAAGATCAACTCTCGGTAAAAGCAAAAACCGGTGAGAAAATTGGTTTTGTCGGCAGAGAAGAAGGCGTTGCGGCTTATGCAGTGGTACTTCTGGAAAAGATAAAATAATATTATATGTCAAAAACAGTCGTTCTGGGCGCCAGTTCTGACTCTTCCAGGTATTCTTATAAATGTGTTAAAAGCCTTATAAAGCATGGACATGAAGCTGTACCAGTAGGAAAGCAACCAGGGAAAATTGAGGGAATTGAAATACTCACAGGTAAACCTCAGGTACCGGATGTCCACACTGTAGCCCTTTACCTGAGTCCTGCAAATCAGAAAGATTACTATGACTATATCCTTGGGCTGAATCCTGCCAGGATCATCTTTAATCCCGGCACTCAAAACCAGGAACTGATTGATCTTGCAAAAGAGGAAGGTATCCAGGTAGTCACCGACTGTGCACTTATTCTCCTTGGTTCAGACTCCTTCTAGTCAACCTACGACTGACAGTCGTTGGCTATAGTTAATCCCTGACTAACAGTCAGGGGCTACTGTGCCAAAAACCGATTTCCTATTCCTGCTTCGTATAAACTGCAGTCACCTTGACGTTTTCTCCACTACCATCATTCACGAAATATTCCCAGTTGATCTCAGTATAGTTTTTACTGATCACACCTGACCCTGAAATGGTAAAGCCTCCTTCCAGGATTTGGCTGGGTAATGTTAACCGTGTGCCTGATAGAGTAGCCTCAGCATCATCATCCACATTAAAAAAATTGGATATCACCACTTTTAATGAATCATAGGGATGAGGATCTATTTCAACATAATATGTTTCTTCAACAGATTT
>CAZEKO010000257.1:1476-3375 GCA_964512775.1 uncultured Bacteroides sp.
TTCTCCTGGCAATACCATTATTCACATCCCAGTAAAGCATCATTTCAAGTCTTCTGCCAGCTTCATAAGTTCCATCCAAAACCATGCCAAATCCTCCGTTAATAACCTCACCCCATCCTACTCCACCACCATTATGGATCGAGACCCATGTAGCTCCCCTGAATGCATCCCCGATTACATTATGGATTGCCATATCGGCTGTAAACATTGAGCCGTCAGAGATATTTGAGGTTTCCCTGAAGGGGGAATCCGTACCACTCACATCATGGTGGTCACGGCCAAGAACAACAGGAGCTGAGATTCTTCCTTCATGGATTGCCTTATTGAATTCACGCGCAATAGCTATCCTGCCATCACAATCTGCATATAATATTCTTGCCTGTGATCCCACAACCAGCTTGTTTTTCTGTGCTTCCCTTATCCAGTTAATATTATCAGCAAGCTGGGTCTGTATTCGGGGATGGGCTTTTTTATACAATCCCTCAAGAACTTCAACTGCAATCCGGTCAGTTATCTCAAGGTCTTTTGGATCATTTGAAGTGCACACCCATCTGAATGGACCGAATCCATAGTCAAAATACAATGGCCCCATGATATCTTCCACATATGAAGGATAGCGGTAACCGCCACCTGGATTAAAGACTTCTGCACCAGCCCTGCCCGATTCAAGGAGAAAGGCATTGCCGTAATCCCAGAAATACATCCCTCTTTCAGCTATTATATTAATAGCAGCCACCTGACGTTTTAAAGATTCCCTGACAGCACTTCTGAATTTATCAGGGTTATCTGCCATCAACCTGTTTGATTCATCAAAACTCAAACCAGCCGGATAATATCCACCTGCAAAAGGATTATGCAGTGAAGTCTGATCAGAGCCAAGTTCAACATATATTCCTTCCTTGACAAGCTTTTCCCATAGATCAACGACATTTCCGGCATAGGCAACTGAAACTGCTTCCCTGTTCTTTCTGGCTATGGTTACCCTGGAAATAGCTTTATCCAGACTATCATAGACTTCATCGATCCATCCCTGGGATTTCCTCTTAATTATTGCTTTTGGATTTACTTCTGCCACCAGGCAGATCCCCCCTGCGATCACCGTGGCTTTGGGCTGAGCTCCTGACATGCCACCAAGACCGGATGTTACAAAGACCTTACCTGCAAGTCCATCCTCCATATTCTTACTGATCTTCCTGCCCGCATTTATCACAGTGATTGCAGTACCGTGTACAATTCCCTGCGGTCCAATGTACATAAATGATCCGGCAGTCATCTGTCCGTATTGGGATACACCAAGGGCATTAAACCTTTCATAATCATCTGGTGATGAGTAATTTGGTATCACCATACCGTTGGTAACCACGACTCTTGGAGCTTCCTTATGACTTGGGAACAATCCCATGGGATGACCTGAGTATAAAACCAGGGTCTGCTCATCAGTCATGGTGGCAAGATATTTCATCGTAAGCAGGTACTGCGCCCAGTTCTGAAAAACAGCCCCATTACCGCCATATGTAATAAGTTCATGCGGATGCTGAGCCACATCTTCATCCAGATTGTTATTCACCATAATCATGATAGCAGCTGCATGTCTCGATTTGTACGGATAAGCATCAATATTCCTCGCTGTTATCCTGTAACGTGGTCTGTAACGGTACATGTAGATCCTGCCATACTGGTTCAACTCATAAAGAAATTCACGGGCAAGAACCGAATGATGCTCCTTCCTGAAATACCTCAAAGCATTTTTTACTGCCAGCTTTTTCTCTTCAACAGTTAAAATATCCTTCCTCCTCGGGGCATGATTTATTTTTGTATCATATTCCCCGGGTGGTGGTAACTCATCGGGTATTCCACGCAAGATTGCTTCTCGGAATTCTTGTGAAGTCATTCAATAAG
>CAZEKO010000258.1:0-2155 GCA_964512775.1 uncultured Bacteroides sp.
TCCCGGAACGATAATAGATTGAGGCAAGTTTATTTAGAGCGGGGAGATAAAATGGATCTATCTTCAGGCACTCTTCAAATGCTGACTCTGCTAAATTATAATAACCAAAATTCATTTTTTGCTCTCCATCAACAAACCTGCCATATAGAGATGTTTTATCGAAGCCCTCAGGAGATTTATTGGGACGGTTCAGGTTATTGTCTTCATCGGGTTCAGAAAACACCAATTTATTTTCCCCGATAGTTATTCTCACATTACCAGATATTTTGTTCAAAGGAATTGAATCAGTTATTGTTTCAAGAACATCAGAATTGATTGATTTTGTGAGGATTAGATTATCTCCGGCAAAAACCTCCAGGGAGGAAGTAAGTTTTTGGACAGGGCAAAAATATATTTTCAAATAACCGTTTTCTCTAATCACATTTAATGTTCCGTATGGATTTGCTTTTACAATTCCTCTGGTAGATTTTACAGGGAACCAATATTCTGTCCATGTATCTGTAGAGAGAGGGGGAAAATTCGTTAGTTTGAATGGAGTTTCACCACTCGACAATGCAGCCTGAGAATGCATCCTTCCCGACTGTAATTCCACATATTGCCCATCTGAGTCAGTAAGCAGATCTTCCCAGATTCCTCCATTTCTGGCAAAACTCCACAGCCAAATTTTCATTCCCAATTTTTCGTCAAAAGGGGAATAATGAACTGAGCCAGCCTCTTTGTTATGCCAGTAGGCAGCATAAAAATCGCTGAATTGACCAACAACATGCAGTGATTTAGAATCTCCGTATGCATTGTTTTTGTACCATAAAATGTTACGTCCGGCAGTATCATAAGGCAATTTTTCTATAACAACTTCTCCTCCATGCCCGATGGCAGATTGACCCGGGAAAATAAATTGTAAATCCTCGCCCGTGTGATATGCAGCGTTCATCCAATGGTAGTAAGGTGTTGGAATGGCAGAAGGATTATACCAGGTAGTCGAAGTTGTAAAATAAGCCTTGTCTTTCGGAAGGTTGACTTCAACCGACCATATGGTTCCCGTAATCAGGTCCATGGCGCTTAAAAAACAACTCGCACTGCCATCCTCATTGGTTCTGATTGTGTAATCAACCGGAGTAGCACAATTAGGGGCATGGCCAAATATGCCAAAATTTATCTCAATGCCTCCCGACGTCCAGGCACCACGCATTGCTATATCACGAAATTTTACCACATGATTATAATAAATAAAGTCATTACCATTAGTTTTATCAATAGCTCCCCATATTTTCCCGCCTATTTCAGGGAAAATGGAAAGTCTGATATAATCATTTTCCATCTCAATTACTTTCCATTGTTTATTTACAGCTTCAATAGCAAACCCATCAAAACGAAAATATGGATAATAGGAATTTGCAGGATTTGCTATTGGATTAGGATCAGAATAGGGATAAGTTCTAAAGGTTTGCAATGATTCCCTGATGGTTGATGGCTGTTGAGCAAAGCCAGAAAGAAACAACATTTGACTTAAAAACAAAATACTAATTCTTTTCATTGCATATCTGTTATTCTATTACCCCTGGTGGCAGGGATCCAACCATTCAATCGATAATAAGATGTTCCTTTTCAAAATTTTGAGTCGTAAAAATTAGATTCCGCAATCGTGGAGCTCAATTCATTAAGTAACTTACCTGTATGCCGGACAAGGAACTCTAAAAGAACAGAACCTGTATCCCACCATAAATTCATGTGAACCAAAATGATTTTTTTGCAGGGCCGTCAGACCAATATCGAAACCATATCCGAATGAAAAATTCTTATAATCAAGACCCAGATAAGTAACCAGAGAATTGGATTGTCCCGGGAAATCATTAAGAAGATGACGGTAAGAAAAAATGATCCAGTAATTTTCCTTATAAACAAATCCGGGATTCAGATCGATATGCATTTCACCTTCCTGGTTGAAGCAATATAAAACAGAAGGAAGAAATGCAAAATCTTGTCCGTGAAAAGGTATGTTAGTTCCTGAATACAGGTAAAAAGATCGGGTGTTTGTATATGGATGAAATGATGATGTTGCTGGGAGTAATTGAACAGCTGAAAAACCGGCAAAAAATTTCTTGTGATAGATATACACCCCCGTGGATGCATCAAAGTTAAACTCTCTGATGATATT
>CAZEKO010000258.1:2255-3347 GCA_964512775.1 uncultured Bacteroides sp.
CAGATATTCAATTTCCCATGTATCATTAGCCCCGTCACTATTAGGAGTGAAAAAATTCGGTATTTCTGTTTCAATAATAATATCAATTACTATTTCGTCCTCCATAGTACAACCATAATCGTTGGTTACCCTTACCCCATATGTGCCAGCCTGGTTAATATCAATCATCCGGGTTGTTTCACCGGTTGACCATTCATAAGTTAAAGAATCACCTCCTGCATCAAGCGTGATAGTGGTACCTATGGTAATAATAGTATCATTACCAAGATTGACCTCAGGACTTTCAAGGACAGTCACATTCTGGCAGTAATTTTCCTGGTTGGGCAAACCTTCATCTATAATCAATGATATATTATAATTTCCCGGAGCGTTATAGAAATAAGGAGGAGGTTCCCGCTCAATTGAACTGGCAATAGAGGCATTATTGCATCCGGGGAAGTATAACCGGGTAATACTGTTATTATCAATATTAGCGACGAAAGCAAATAACGTGTCCCCGACCCTGAACACGTCAGAAATACCCTGAGGATTATAAAGATTTCCTACCTCGCCCAGAGAAGTAAAATCGGGAATGCTGTCGATTCCATTATTAAACTCCATCCTGACTATATCCCCAAGACGATTAAGTACAAAGCCAAATGTCCTTTCGCAATCCGTGAGAATTGTCAGATCAACTGGAAGTTCCAAATAATCAGGATTACCAATACTTTCTCCTGAAGGAATATTGTTCGTCAGGGAATTTCCGAAGTTAAGAACAATAATTTCATTGGAACCGTAATTAGCTACAAACATATACCAGTTAATTCCCATTTTTTTTGGAAACAAACCAGTTGGTTGATTCAAATTAAGTAATCCTGAACCAAAAGAAAAGACAGTTGGGCTGGATGTCAAGTTTGTACCAAATAATAACTCAGTAATTGTGTTTGAATTAAAATTTGCTGTAAATCCAATCCATTCTCCACTTTCCTGAAAAATATACAAATCAATGGGATAATCCATGGCACCAACATTTCCAAGGTTTACGGCAGCCGGTGTATTTGATAATGAATTTCCAAAATCCAGACGGACCAGTCTTGATTCTTCTCTTTGTCC
>CAZEKO010000259.1:0-3330 GCA_964512775.1 uncultured Bacteroides sp.
ATATCAAGCCCTTTCTTTTTTGCCTCCTTTATTATATTCCTTGGAGACATTTCCAAATCTGCACATGGAGAAAGACAGGTATGTATATGCATGTCGGCTTTAAATTCTTTCATATCACCTGATTCCAATTTCATATAACCTTCCTGCAACTTCGTAGGTTAATAAACTGCTGATCATTACAGGTATTTTTTCTTCTTTCGCTTTCTTCAGCGTTTCTTCCTCCGGCTTTCTTCTATTAACGATTATTATTCCGGAAAGCTCCTTTGAACTTGCAACTGCTATGATGTTTTGATGAATTTGTAAAGTAACCCATATATTTCCTTTTTTTGAATTTGCAAGGGCATCACTTAATAAATCCCCTGCATATCCTCCGGTTACTTCTCTTTCAAGAAACTTTTCACCTGATATAACTTTTAAGCCTAATGTCTTAACAATATCTTTAATCTTCATTTTTTTAAGTATATATAACAAAATTCAAATTAGTTCCTTCATTAACCTTACTTTCCAAAGTCATCTCATCTGAATAATTTTTAATATTTGGAAGTCCCATCCCTGCGCCAAATCCCAGTTCTCTGACCCAGTCGGGTGCGGTGGAATAGCCCTTACGCATTGCTTTCTTTACATCAGGAATTCCCGGACCCGAATCAATTGCACTTATCATTATTTTATCCGGCTGGATCTTTGCCACAAGTTCTCCTTCATGAGTGAAAATAACTATGTTCATCTCGGCTTCGAAAGTTGCAATTGAAACTCTTCTTATTGTATCCGGCATGAATCCCAATCTCAATAAACTCTTTCTCAGCTTACTGGTTTGTTCTCCTGCTTTTTTAAATTCACCTCCTTTTATACGGTATTTTAAAATCAGAGTAGAATTGTCCGAGATTACATCTTCAAAAATATGACTTGCTCTGTATGTATGAATTTCTTCTTTATGATAATCAATCTCAAGTTTCTTAAGCAAACCCTCTATGATATCCCCCTTAGTTATAATTCCAACGAGTTTCCTTTTATCTCTGTCGACAACGGGGAATCGTCCATAGCCACTCTTCTCAAATTTACCTACTACCTGAACAACAGGCTCATCCGAATAAACTGTAACAACATTTTTTGTCATCCTGTTTTCAACTTTTTCATTAATTCCCCCATCTTGGAGGCAATTTATAAAGTCTTCTATGGTTACTATTCCAACCAACCTGTCATCATCCACAACAGGTATTCCGGATATTTTATTATCTCTGAGAATCCTTCTTACATCGTTCATTGTACTATCCGACTTTAAAGTAGTAACATTTTTACGCATTACCTGCTTTACTTTCAGCTCATAAGTCAGCTCCTGAGTCTTAGATGGTTTTTTTTTATGATCTATAGTGCCCATACATTGGATTGTGCTAAAGTGTTCATGTTATAGTTTAAATGGTTGTTTTGTAATACTGCTATATTGTTATATTGTTACTACCGCCTAATGATTACTGTTTACATATTTCGGAACACCCTATAAGACCATTTTTATAGAGTTTACCACAACTCTCAAACATTGGATTTTTTGTGGCAAGAAGAACTATTTTTTTTTCTTTTGCGAGATCAACAGTTTCTCTGCGTGGTCTTTTCCCTCTCACAAAACATATTACATTGACCCCTGAGTTCTCAGCAGTATATACAACCTGTGAAGTCGTCAATCCTGTTAAAAGAAGGGCATCAGACTTTATAAAAGCCAGAACATCGCTCATCAAATCGGCTCCACAAGCCATAGTAATATTGACTTCTGACTTATCTTCAACATTGCACACTATATCGGCATCAAGAATTGAAATTATTCTGCTAAGTTTCATTTTTTCCTACTTTTGACAGGATAGGGTTCCTCTATTCCTGTTATACTTTCCATTTCTTTACCGGAGACTTTAATAATAGCTGATATCTTTGGGGGACAGACATCAAGACATGTCCCGCATTTTGTGCATTTGGACTGATCAATAATATGAACATACTTCAAGTCTCCTTTAATAGCACCCGGAGAACAGTTTTTTAAACATAGTTTGCATCCCGTACATTTTTCAGGAAGAATATAATATTTAATTAAGTCTTTACAGACAAGTGAGGGACACCTTTTCTCCTTTATATGCGCTTCATATTCATCTCTGAAATATTTAATGGTTGACAGAACAGGATTTGGAAGAGTTGTTCCAAGCCCGCACGCTGAAGCATCCTTGATAGCATTACCGAATTCTTCAAGAAATTCCAAATCCCCCTCTTTCCCGTCGCCATTTGATATATTAGTCAGAACTTCGTGCAAAGCTTCGCTTCCATCCCGACATGTTGTGCATTTTCCACAGGATTCATCATTTGTAAATTGAATAAAGAATTTTGCCACATCCACCATACAGGTATCTTCATCCATAACAATCATTCCGCCTGAACCCATCATAGAACCTGCTTCTGTTAGACTCTCAAAATCAATAGGTATATCAATCATACTGGAAGGAATACATCCTCCGGAAGGACCACCCGTCTGGACAGCTTTAAATTTTTTATTGTCAGGAATTCCTCCGCCAATATCATAAACTATCTCCTTTAATGTCATACCCATTGGAACCTCTATTAGTCCTGTATTATTGATCTTTCCAACAAGTGAAAAAATCTTGGTTCCTTTGCTTCCTTCTGTTCCTATTTTTGAAAACCAGTCTGCTCCCCTGTTTATTATCACAGGAATATTTGCCCAGGTCTCAACATTATTTATAACTGTAGGGTAACCCCATATTCCTGACTGGGCCGGAAAAGGGGGACGTTGTACAGGTTCGGGACCCCTTCCTTCAATTGAAAGAATGAGCGATGTCTCTTCTCCACATACAAAGGCGCCAGAACCTTGTCTGATCTCCAGATCAAAACTGAAATCGGTCCCAAGAATATTCTTTCCCAGAAGACCATAATCTTTTGCACTGGAAATAGCCAGATTCATTCTTTTTATAGCCAGCGGGTATTCACTTCTTGCATAGATATATCCATGTGAAGCACCAATTGCATATCCACCGATTATCATTCCTTCCATTGGTGAAAGCGGATCTGATTCAAAAACGCTTCTGTCCATATATGCGCCAGGGTCACCCTCATCGCAATTACAGATCAGGTATTTAGGCATTTTTTGTTCCGCCCTGCAGATATTCCATTTAGTCCCTGTTGGAAATCCCGCACCACCTCTTCCTCTCAAACCTGAACGTGTAATTTCATCAATAACTTCATCAGGTGTCATTGAAGTCAGAACCTTTTCAAGAGCAGCAAAGCCATCCCTTGCAATATAATCGTCAATCTTTTCAGGGTCAATTATTCCCTTATTTC
>CAZEKO010000260.1:0-3330 GCA_964512775.1 uncultured Bacteroides sp.
TTACCAGCCCGGATTCTGTTCCAGCTTCCCGGCATGCAGATTGATTTCAACCAGTGGCAGGGGCAGAAACTCATTCTTGCCCACGACAAAATTAGCCTGTCCATCCGATCCATTAAATATCTGTGAAAAATCAATGCCCCAGGCAGGATCAAAACTCCAGCGCACCAGGTCGAACCACCGGTGACCTTCCAGTGCCAGTTCAACGTCACGTTCATGTTTGATGGCATCAGAAGTCAGTACCGTAACATCAGGCATATCCACCCGGTGCCTTACTTCATTCAGGCGGGTAAGGCCGGTGCCGTCATCTCCCAGAACGTACATAGTTTCAGCATACATGAGCAATACATCGGCATAGCGGATTATCCTCCTGTTGAAGGGGTCATTCATTGGTGCATCCTTATCGTTATATATAGGGTAATAGTATTTCTTCAGTCCGAGTCCATTTGTACCCGTGGGAAGTGTAAGACCACGGCTGCGTGCAATCCTTTTATTATTGATACCGCTCATATATTTCTTATGATAGGGGGAATCAGCACGGAAATCCATTGTATCGCCATCCATATAGAAGGTTGAGTAAGTCCTGGGATCCCTTGTGAATCCGGCCGGAACACCAACGGTCTCGAACTCATTGTAAAGGTTGGGGTGGCCTTCAAGATTCCTGTAGCTGCTGGTATGCGGTGAAAAATACTGGAAGTTCAGTGCTCCGGACCATTGCCAACCCGGCAACCAGCCACCTGCAATACGTTCATCCGAATATTGTACTTCCCAGACAGACTCAAGGTTATTTTCAGAATCATATACATTATTTTCTGAGGGCAGATCAAGGTAGGAAAAATTACAAAGATGGGCATAAATGTAATCTTTCCTGGTTTTGGGCTCCTGGGGCAGAATCAGTTGATTCTGGCCGCTATTGATCAGATCAAGAAAAGCTTGTTTTCCTGTATTCAGATCCGCTATGTCTTCAGCAGAACCTTTATTACCGAACCTGCAGTAATAATAGTAATGTTTGAATAACATGGCTTTTCCCAGTAATGCCTGGGCAGCACCTTTGGTCATTCGGCCAAGGTCTTCAGCAGCCAGTTCGCTTTTAAGTGGCAGGTAAGGGATGGCCTCTGTAAGATCTGTCTCAATCTGGTTCCAGAAATCTTCCCGGGCTCCATTTGTAAGGTCTGCCCGAAGATCTTCATCAGGAATTGAATTTTCATTATAAAATATGGGCCTGTCAAAAACGGTAACCAGTATGAAATAAGTCATGGCACGAAGTGTCTTGGCCTGGGCCAGGTAATTATTCTTGACAGCTTCATCCTTCATACCTTCGATGTCATTAACATTCTTATCTTTCAGGTTCCGGATGAGCATCGAAGGACGGTATAATCCGAAATATACCGCACGCCACATATTACTGACATTGCCTGTTGTGGAATTGATATTGAACTGGTCAAATCCTGTAGTTTCAAACAGTACCCTGTCTTCAAACGCATTGAATAAAAGAGTGTACTGCAAACCATGCAGTCCACCGTCAGGTAAAGAACAATAACAGGAATTCAGGGCAAGGGTAAAATCATCATAGGTTTTATACCATGATTCAACAGAAAGATTGTTCAGGTTTTCAACGGTAAGGAAATCTTCACTACAAGTTGAAAACGTAATGAGGGGAAATATCATGAATAATCTAAATAAATACTTTTTCATTTTATACTTGATTATGAAGTTATTAAAAATCTATCTGAATACCAGCAGTAAATGATCTAGGCAGGGGATAAGCTCCGTCGTCAAATCCTCCGCTGTTTATGGCTGATTCCGGATCATTACCAGTATATTTTGTGAGTGTCAAAAGGTTCATTGCACTCAGGTAAATTCTTGCCCGTTCAATACCCAGGTAATGGGTGGCTACTAAAGGAATGGAATAACCCAACTGTATATCTTTGAATCTCAGGTAAGAAGCTTCTTCTAACCACCAGGTTGAATTCCTTGAGTTAACGTTTCTGTCATTCAGGTCAGCACGGATAAATTCAGTTGAGGGACTGCCTGGTTTGTAATAGTTTGCAGCAAATTCACGTGATTTATTGTGTTGAAGGTCCTGAACGCTAAGGGATTCGTTATTCCTGCGCAAACCGCTGATTATCTGAGCATTCTGGATGCCGTATAAGAATACCATGAAATCGAAATTCTTATAATAAAGATCCACGCTCAGTGAATATACCATATCAGGTAGTGCTTTCCCTACAATAGTCTGATCCATGTCATTAATGATTCCATCCCTGTTCAGATCTTTGAAACGCAGGTCGCCCGGCTGTGGATCACCCTGTGATGGTTTAGCATATAAATAATTACCTTCGCTGTCAAAATCATCCTCCTGGATAATACCTTCACATACGTATGCATAAAGGCTGCGGATCGTGTTTCCTTCTCTTGTCGTAACATTCCCGTTTATTATTTCATCCGGAATATCATCCACAATGTTTTTGACAGTTGTCAGGTTTCCACTTATATTATAATTGAATTCACCTTCCATTTTCCGGTATGTCGCAGAGAACTCAAAACCGGTATTATGGATTTTACCGATATTGTACCATGGCATTCCTACGGAACCGCCTGACACTTTTGCCAGCGTCCAGGTGATAGGAACCTGCATCAGGAGGTCATCCTGTTTTTTATAATAATATTCTCCGCTGAATTGGAGCTTACCGTTATAGGCTATGAGATCCACACCGAAATTTGTCATGGCAGCGGATTCCCATTTGATCAAGGGATTGCCAACGATATACATTTCGTTTAGTGCAGGGGCTACTGTCTGATTTATACCGAAAACAGGGGAAAATTCATCCTGCCTGCCCAATAAATTCTGATACCTGAAAGACCCGATCCTTGCATTTCCTGTCTTACCCCAACCAAAACGGAGTTTCAACATACTTATCTGTTCCACATTGGGCAGGAGGTCCTGGTTTAGTTTCCAGGCAATAGAAAAGGAGGGAAATGTCCCCCATTTATTTTTGGGACCGAAGTTTGATGATCCGTCACGTCTTATACTTGCTGTCAGCAGGTATTTCGAATCATAGTCATAAATCAGCCTGCCCAGATATGAGTTATCTGATGATGTGGATGTGCCACCCAAAGCAACTCTTGAATCATAATCAGACTGACCTATAACAGGAAGTTGTTCATAAATAAAACCAGGAGCAGATACACTGGCATTATCCCATTGTCCTTTTCGAATATGGTTAACTGCTGTTGCAGTAAAATTGTGTTTGGAGAAACTTTTACTAAAGGTGATTTGATTTTCGAGTGAAAGAGTCATTCCTTCAGAAAAATTTACATCGAGATTTGCCC
>CAZEKO010000261.1:0-3328 GCA_964512775.1 uncultured Bacteroides sp.
GCAAGAAAGCAGAAAACTACAAGTATCCCCCAGAAAATCCAGAGTTCTGTCTTGTTCCAGAACCACCCGACAAGAGCTACACCATAATTACCAATTGCCGTTGCAGCCAGCCATCCACCTTGCATCATACCTTTATATTGTGGTGGTGAAACTTTCGAAACAAAAGAGATGCCCATAGGGCTGAGGAATAACTCTGCAATCGTTAAAGTAAAATAGGTTGAAATTAACCAGTACGGACTTACAACCGTATCAGCCGAAGCCCTGGTTTCACTTAATGCTTCTGGTGAATAACCTATTAATGATAGAGATCCTAATACAAGTATAATAAAACCAACTCCAGTTATTACCATCCCAATACCAATCTTCCTTGGTGCTGAAGGTTCACGACCCTTAATCCTTAACAGGTTAAATATTCCTACAACTATAGGTGTAAGAGCAACGATGAAAAATGGATTAAAGTGCTGAAATTTTTCCGGGGTGAACTCATTCTCAGCATTATATCCAGCAAAAAAATGCCCCGGATTTACATTCTGAATACCAAAAAATCCCAGTCCCTCAATCCGCAAAAGAGCAAGAATAATAAAACCTGCTGTTCCTATCAAACCAAGCATTCTTGATTGAATACTGGCATTTTTCCTGAAAACAAAATATAAACTTACTGCAGTCAGAAAAATTGGTAAGAGTCCGAAAAGGTCAAACCAGATATTAGTATATTTTGCAACCTTATCAACTGTATAATCCCTTGCAAAGGCAGTCATGGCAGCACCGTTCTGATGGAATGCCATCCAGAAGAAAATTACGACAAAGAAAACCAATCCGAGGGCAATAAGTCTTTGCCTGGTCTGTTCCGGGGTCATAATAACCATCTGACTTTTGTGGGCTTCGCTCTTCGATTTCTGCCTTTCAGTCAGATCGGCATGTTTATAATGCTTCCTGAATCCCCAGAAAATTATCATTGAAACAATCAGGGACAGGCATGCGACTCCAAACGCCCAGTGATATGATTCCGCGAGGTTATTAATGTAATATCTTGAAAATTCTTCCAGATTATTGTTCATAGAAGCAAATGCAGGCTGTAATTCTGCAAGACCACGAAGCCTGTCAGCAACAGAATTGTCTCCATTCAGTAATTTGTGAGCCAGGGCCGGAATATCCGCCTTATAAAAAAGATTAAACTTCTTCAGGAACATATTATAAACAGATTGGGCGGCTGTCGGTGCAAACATTGCACCAATATTTATCCCCATGTAAAAAATGTTGAAAGCAACATCCCTTTTCTCTGAATAACGGGGATCATCATATAAGTTCCCAACGAGAGCCTGAAGATTTCCTTTAAAAAACCCGGTCCCTATTGAGATGACTGCTAATCCTGTTATAACCAAAGGTAATCCCCCATCCATTGATGTGGGAATTGCGATTAAAAGATATCCGATTAACATGATCACAAGGCCGAGACTGATAGTCTTGCCATAACCCAAAAACCGGTCTGCAATAATTCCACCAAAGAATGGCATGAAATAAACACATGCTAGAAAAATACCAAAATACTGGGAAGCGATTCTGTATTCGAAACCATATTTCGCCTGCAGAAACAGTACGAAAATAGCCAGCATAGTATAGTATCCAAACCTTTCCCCCATATTGGCGAAGAAAGCTACCAGAAGTCCTTTTGGATGTCCTTTTAACATATTGATATTTTTAATTAAACCTTAATTTTACAATTCAGCAAATATAGAAATCTTTTTCAGTCCTCAATCTGACAAATTGATGTTACAAAGAATTGAATTATTTAATTTTAACTTTGTATTAAAGCAATACTAAGCTCTACGCTCTATGCTCCATGCCCCATGCCCCATGCTCCTAAAAAGTAGTTTATGAAAATATTCACCTCTGAACAGATCCGGCAGATTGATAAGTACACAATTGAACATGAGCCTGTTGCATCAATCGACCTGATGGAAAGAGCAGCCTGCCAGATAGCAGATTGGTTAACAGTACAGTATGATCAAACAAAATCATTTACTGTATTTTCAGGCCCGGGAAATAACGGTGGCGATGGCCTTGCAGTAGCCAGGATGCTCACTCAGAAATATTACAAAGTAACTGTTTATATAATACGGATCTCAGAAAAATTATCGCAGGATACACAAATCAACTATGAGCGACTGAAAAGTACTGGTGTAACAGAAATTTTTGATTTATATGATAATGATCAGCTGCCTTCCATCCAGGAGGATGATATTATTCTGGATGCCATATTTGGTACTGGTCTCAACCGTCCTGCGGATGGATTTGCAGCAAGGTTAATCAGATTTATTAATTCTTTACCTAATATCAGGATTTCAATAGATATTCCATCCGGACTTTTTGGTGAGGATAATACAGATAACCGACCTGATAATATAATTAAGGCTGATGTGACGTTGACTCTTCATTTTCCAGCCCTTTCCTTCTTTTTTGGCGAAAACGAACAATATACCGGGAAGTGGTATGTATTACCTATCGGACTGTCACAACATGCTATCCAGAAAACTGACTCTCCTTTTAATTATGTTATTTCTTCAGATATTCCAGGGTATCTGAAAAAAAGAAAAAGATTTTCGCATAAAGGTACTTATGGAAATGTATTAATGATTGCCGGTAGTTATGGAATGATGGGGGCTGCTGTGCTTTCTGCAAAAGCTGCTCTTCGCACTGGCTCAGGACTTGTCACAGTCCATGTTCCGCAGTCGGGTTATCAAATCGTTCAGACTGCTTTACCCGAAGCTCTGATAAGTATAGATGCATCAGATATAGTCTTTTCAAATGTTCCTGATTTATCGGGATTCAGTGCCATTGGTATCGGGCCAGGACTTGGATCAAAGGTTAATACACAAAGAGCTTTGTATGATCTGGTGAAGAAAACAAAAGTGCCGTTAGTAATAGATGCAGATGGATTAAATATTCTGTCTGCAAACAAGGAGTGGTTAAATATTCTACCACACGGGACTATACTAACGCCGCATCCTAAAGAATTTGAAAGGCTGGCTGGAAATAGCAAAACAGGTTATAAAAGGAACCAGATGCAAATTAAGTTTGCACAGAAATATAATGTTATAGTTATTCTGAAAGGAGCATACACCTCAATCGCATTGCCTGATGGTTCATGCTATTTCAATTCAACCGGAAATCCCGGAATGGCAACTGCAGGAAGCGGTGACGTCTTAACTGGAATAATTTTATCTTTGCTGGGACAGGGATATATCCCGACTCATGCAGCATTGGTGGGTGTTTATTTACATGGGTTAGCTGGTGATTATGCGGCATCAAAAGGATCAGAAGAATCAGT
>CAZEKO010000262.1:0-3324 GCA_964512775.1 uncultured Bacteroides sp.
GCGTCAGAGACGGACGAGATATGATCGATGTAGAGGGTGAGTTTTCCTTTGGTTTCCTGGAGGTGGTAGTCGCGTATCTGGGTTTGAATAAAAGACAGGATTTTTGAAAAAACAGGGGATTGAAAATAAGGTGAGTCAGGGTCGGAAATAAAATAGGCGATCATTTTGTTTTTCTTCAGGATGATTTTAGGAAAACCGAGTTTTATTGCCAGCCATCTGAGGCGAACCACCTGGAAGAGTTCTTTGCTTTGTTCGGGAAGATTCCCGAAGCGGTCGACAAGTTCATTTTCAAATTCTTTCAATTTCATTTCGGAGTCGATATTATCCAGTATCCGGTAGAGCTTGAGGCGCTCTGAAATATTTCCGACATATTCATCGGGAAAAAGTAATTCCAGATCTGTATCAATATGGCAATCAGTCACATAATTGATTTCTTTGTGTTCTGAAGAAGTTTTTTCTGTTTCGGCAAATACATCGCTGAATTCATTTTCCTTAAGTTCCATGAGAGCCTCATCCAGGATTCTGTGATAGGTTTCGAATCCGATTTCAGTAATAAAGCCGCTTTGCTCAGCTCCAAGCAGGTTCCCGGCACCCCGTATATCAAGGTCCTGAAGGGCTATATAAAAACCACTGCCAAGTTCAGAGAATTCAGAGATAGCCTGTAACCTTTTCCTGGCCTCAGGAGAAAGGACATTTAATGGAGGCGCAAGCAGGTAGCAAAAAGCTTTTTTATTCGATCTTCCCACTCTTCCGCGAAGCTGGTGAAGATCGCTTAATCCAAAATGATGGGCATTGTTTATAATAATAGTATTGGCATTGGGGATATCGAGTCCGGATTCAATAATTGAGCTTGCAATAAGGACATCATATATACCTGAGATAAAATCAAGCATTACCTTTTCAAGTTGTGCCCCTTCCATTTGACCATGTACGATAGCTGTGCTGACTTCAGGACATAATTTCTTAATCATTACCTGTATTTCACCTATATTCTGAACGCGATTATGGATAAAAAATACCTGTCCTTTCCTGGCTACTTCAAAATAGATAGCTTCACGGATTACATTATGATTGAATGTATGCAATTCCGTTGCAATAGGATACCGGTTAGGAGGAGGTGTATTAATGACTGACAGATCGCGGGCACCCATAAGTGAAAGTTGTAATGTTCTTGGGATCGGAGTTGCGGTCAGGGTAAGGGTGTCAACATTCAGTTTGATCTGTTTCAGTTTTTCTTTTACACTTACACCAAATTTCTGTTCTTCATCAACAATAAGCAATCCAAGGTCTTTAAATTTTACATCTTTACTGATAAGCCGGTGAGTTCCAATGATTATGTCCAGTTTTCCTTCCTTAAGTTTCTGCAAGGTTGCTTTCTGACGGGAAGGGCTTTTAAGCCGGCTTATATAATCGATACTACACGGGAAGTCACGAAGCCTCTCCGTGAATGTATTATAATGCTGGAGGGCGAGAATTGTTGTAGGGACAAGTACTGCAACCTGTTTACTGTCTGTGACAGCTTTAAAAGAGGCACGGATAGCTACTTCTGTTTTCCCGAAACCCACATCTCCGCATATAAGGCGGTCCATTGGAAAAGGTGCTTCCATTCCCTGTTTCACATCACGGGTTGCCTTTAACTGGTCTTCGGTATCTTCGTATATAAATGAAGATTCGAGTTCTGCCTGAAGGTAACTGTCAGGTGAGAAAACAAATCCTTCCTGGGCTTTTCTCATTGCATAGAGCCGGATCAGTTCCCTTGCGATATCTTTTACTTTCTTTTTTGCAGAAGATTTTAGTTTCTGCCATGCACCTGTTCCCAGTTTATAGATTTTGGGTGTTTGTCCATCTTTACCTTTGAATTTTGATATCCTGTGCAGGGAATGGATACTGACATACAAAACGTCGTTATCTCTGTAAACAAGTCTGACTGCTTCCTGTTCTTTTCCGCCGGTTTCAATTTTCTCAAGTCCGCCGAATTGTCCTATTCCATGATCGATGTGTACCACATAATCACCCGGATTTAAACCGGTCAATTCCTGGACAGTAAGGTTTTCGCTGTGTGCAAATTGATCATCGAGCCGGAACCTATGATACCGGTCAAAAATCTGATGATCGGTATAAAGGGCAATTTTCAGTGAATGCTCTATGAAACCCTCATGAAGGCTGGCAAGGATTGGCTTAAATTCCACATGTTTATCGAGGTCATTAAAAATTGATCTGAGTCGTTCAATTTGTTTTTCATTATCAGAAAGAATGAAATTGGAATATCCGGAATCTGTATTTTGCCTGAGGTTTTTGACCAGAAGTTCGAAGTTCTTACTGAAAGCGGGTTGGATTGAAGTAGTAAATTGGAATTCAGAACCCTGTGTCGTTATGTAATCCGGTCCAAATTCAATAATCCAGCCTTGCTGGAGAGGAGAAAATACCTGATCAGCAGATGCAAGTATAATTTTTTTATCAGGGACGGGATTATTGTCATCTTCATCCGAGGGTATAAATAACGTTTTTTCAGCTATTTCATCAATTTTATCCAGTATATATTGGGTGCCGGTGAACCAGGCTATAACAGGTTTATGCGGGAATTTTGTAAAAGGAATCCGGGGTGCTGTAACCAGTTCTTCATACCCGGAGGTAAAAGTCTGTGTGTCAGGCAGTATCAGTATATTATCCAGTTTTTGAACAGAAAGTTGTGTCTCGTTATTGAAAATACGAATCGATTCCACCTCATTTCCGATGAAGCTCAATCTGTAAGGCAGTCGGGATGACCAGGAAAACACATCAACGATGCTTCCCCTGACAGAGAACCAACCAGGTTCATAGACAAAATCGGTCTGCTTAAAGCCTACTTTAACAAGGGATTCAGTTAGACCGGAGATAGTCAGATGATCTCCTCTTGCAATTCTTAAAGATTCTCCTGTCAGTACTTCAGGGGCAACAACTTTTTCAGCAAGTGCCTCCGGTGAAGTTACAATTGCAAGTTTTTCCGGTTTTTCTGTCAGTCGTTCAATAACAGATGTTCTCATTACAATATTTGAACTGCTGTTCTGCTGGTACTGTAATGATCTTTTAGATGAGGAGGGAAAGAAGAGTATTTCACAGTTTAAGGTAAGGTTGTTAAGGTCATTGTAAAAGTAAGCAGCTTCTTCGGAGGAGGGCAGGATAAACAGGTGAATTTCCGGTATTTCTGCAAGGATATTAGCTGCAATAAGGGATTTAGAGGAGCCAGCAAATCCTTTCAGCCGTATGGTCCCGGCTTTTTCTTTTCGGAGTTCATCGATGAATTTCCGGAAAAGATCATTTCTGGGGTAATATGAAAGGAGTTCA
>CAZEKO010000263.1:0-3313 GCA_964512775.1 uncultured Bacteroides sp.
ACAAAAATATCGAGGTACCCGTCGTTGTCCATATCGAACATTACAGGTCCCCAGCTCCAGTCGGTTTGTGCCACACCACTAAAAAAAGCGATTTCAGAAAAGGTTTCATTACCATTGTTCAGCTGTAGAGTATTTTGCAAAAACTGGTGATAAAAATCGCGTTTCACCTTAAGGTTGTAAATATCGTAACCTTCAAAATCAGTAGTATTTTTCAATCGCGTATCTCCCTCTGGCAGCATATCTGTTACGTAAATCTCAGAGAAACCATCGTTATTAATATCGGCCATATCTGCTCCCATTGAGGAAAGGCTCAAATGAGCCATACAATCTTTTATACTTTCTTTAAAAGTTCCATCTCCATTATTGATGTATAAATAGTCCCGTTCATAGAAGTCGTTCGAAACATAGATATCCGGCAACATATCTTGGTTTATATCACCAACCGTTACGCCCATTCCAAATCCAATGAGGCTGCCATAAATGCCGGCTTCCTCACTCACATCATTGAATTTACCATTGTCGTTTCTGAGCAGTTTATCACCACCTCCTTTTACAGCTTCAGGCATGTCCCAATTTTCGCTTCTCAACTCACGCATGTTGGAAAAACCCAGGCTATTTACAGGAATGAAGCTGTTATTCAGGATATAAACATCCAGGTCGCCATCCCCATCATAATCAAAAAAAGCAGCATGCGTCGTAAAACCGTTGTCTGCCAATCCGTATTCTTCAGCCTTTTCAGAAAAAGTTTTATCACCATTGTTGATGAACAGTTCATTTTTCCGGTTATCACCCTTAACGTTTCCTGCATTGCAGACATATATATCCAGTAAACCATCGGCATTGATATCAAGCATCACAACGCCGGTAGACCAGGCATGTTCGCCTGCTGCTCCTGAACTGGCAGTTATGTCCTGAAACCTGAAGTTACCCAGGTTCAAAAACAATTTGTTTTTCTCCATATTAGCTATCATATAAATATCAGCTAAACCATCGTTATTGATGTCTCCAATTCCAACTCCTCCACCATTGTAGAAATTTCGGTAGAGAAAAATATTTAAGTCTTTCTCATTGGTTATTTTATTGATGAAACTGATCCCACTCACTTCAGAAGGTATCAGCTGGAACAAGGTGTCTTTGGGGATTTCAACCTTTTTATCATTCTGACAACCGGCGATCAATAATGCAATGAAAAATGACAGAATTTTAATCCTGTACATTGATTGGATGATTTTGGGATTTTACAGAAACCTGGAGGCGTATATATTGTGTTTCAAGGGTTGAATTTAGCCCTATTCCATTAATTTTAAAAGTAAAAAAGCCAGAGTGCATTGCATCCTGGCTTTTAATCACTACTGCGTACGATCGTCTGACCTTGTACTATCTATAGTTTAATTAATATCCTGGATTTTGTTGTAAATTTGGATTTGCAACAATCTGAGCTGAAGGGAACGGGAACAATAAATAAGTTGGGTCAGAAACTGGTTTTTCGCTCCATGCCTCAAGGAATTTACCATAACGGATAAGGTCATTACGTCTCCAGCCTTCCTGGTACAATTCACGACCCCTTTCCTCTAACATTGATTGTTCGCTGATTGATATCAAGGCATCGGCTCCACGAACAGCTCTTAATTCATTCACAATAGTCAAAGCACCGCTATTATTACCAGTACGCATTAACGCTTCGGCCTTCATTAACATCACATCGGCATATCTTAAGAATGAAAAGTCATTTCCCGGCGTAGCTTCGTTTGTCATGTCCGGAACCCATTTCATCACACGTACACCACTGACTTCAAGAAGAGCACCTGAAACAATAATTGGACTTTCCAGTGTAAATGATAATGCATTTCCCTGACGATCTTTCAGGGCTTCACCTGCTGCATTATACTGTTGTCCGATAAGGAAGCCAGCATTTAAACCGGTTTGTTCTTTTAATGTGGTTAATTCAGCGCTTCTACGCAGGTCACCATCATCAAAAGTATTATAAAAATCAGCCAGGGTGCTAAAACCATTCCATCCGCTCGGAGTTTGATTATAGTGCAATGCTGACATCCAAAATCCCCGCATGCTATTTGACTGAATACCTGCAATATTGTTACAACAGAAAATCAACTCTGAGGAGTTTTCACCATTATCGGAAGTGAAGTTATCGAAATATGCAGATTCCAGTACAAAATTACCCGAGTTGATGATGACATCACAGTTTGAGATAACTGAGTTCATATCATCAGTACCAAATGAGAATGTCTGACGATCATCACTTTCATAAACTGCCTTATTCAAGTATGCTTTAGCTAATAACGCATTAGCAGCAGCCTGGTTGGCCCTCCATGGGACCCATTGACCATCATTAGCAGGAAGGTTATCAATAATTGCTTCCAGCTCAGAGATTACAAAAGTAATTGCTTCAGAGCTGCTCAGAACAAATGGTATATCTGAAAGTGGTGCTCCTGGTTCACGCATCGGAACCTGTCCCCATCCGTCGCAAATCCAAAATACATAAAAGGCTCTCAGGAAACGTGCTTCAGCTTCTTGCTGTGTATTTGGATTGAATTGAAGCAGGTCAATTGCCGAAAATAAACCGGAACTACAAGTATTAAAGAAATTACGTAAACCTGCATGATCTGCATCCCATGTATGTTGGTGTAATGCACGCCATGCACCATTGTCATCCCAGTCACCACCACGTGTAGGTGCAATAAGGGCATCCGCGACATGTTCACCAATGATATCCGCTCCACTACCGTGAAAGTTCAAGAGGGAGTTGTAAGCTTCAGTTAATAAACTTGAAACATCTGGTGTTTCACCTGCGGTAGCTTCTTCTACCTGTTTTAATGTTAACCGGTCTTCTAATTTTTCATCCAGATTTGAACAACCAACAAATATAAAAGTGATGATCGCAATTACAGCCGGTAGTTTTGTTTTAATGTTTTTCATGATATAAATTTTCTAAATTATTTTAAAATGATACGTTAAGTCCGAATGTAAATGTTCTGGCTGATGGATACGGTGTATATTCAATACCATAAGATGGCACGTCGTTAATATTTTTGTCTATATTAACTTCTGGATCAAATCCGGTAAAGCTGGTGATCACAAATAGATTCTGACCAGTTAGAGTAAAACGCATTGATTTAAAAAACAGAGGTGCTTTTTTCACAGTATAACCTAAAGTCAGGTTGTTAAGGCGTAAATAATCACCTTTCTCAAGGTATCGTGTAGAAGCTTTAAGTGCATTGTCAACACTTTCACCTTCAAGAGTGTAATCCGGTGATGTATTTCTTCCTTTGCTGGGATTACCTACCACCAGTAC
>CAZEKO010000264.1:0-3303 GCA_964512775.1 uncultured Bacteroides sp.
AATCCATAACGAACTATTTTAAAGGAAAGCGGATATTTTGGTAAGTGGAAATTTGCCAAGTTATTTCAGGATCAGGGAAAGTTATTATCAGTTAAGAAGGGAAGACATATTTCATATTCCATTTCAGCTTAGACATAAAACTCAATCCTATCGATATAGCATTCCGGGATTGCCTTGTTTATATTTATCAAATTCACTATTTCTATGTTGGGAAGAATTAGATAAAATACCAAATAAACATATATATGCTTCAAGATTTGAGTTTGATCTTAATAAAGTTAGTTTATTAAATTTATCATTTATCCCTCAAAGAGTTACATTCCTCAATAAGAAAAGTAACACAAAAAAAGAGGAAACAGATATTTTTCTGAAAGAGTCAATTATTACATGGCCACTACATTTAGCTTCTTCAATATATTCAAAATATCGAAATGCCAGTTTTAAAATTGAATACGTGATACCACAATTACTATTACAATGGTGCAAAGAAACTACAGATATTGATGGAGTGTAAGCAGTAACTTACAATGTACAAAAATTGGTAATTAAGGATGTACCAAAATTAGCAAGTTGAATGTTCAAAAAATAGCAAATTGGAATGTCCATTTTTTCAATTCAAACATACAAAAAATCAAAGAACAAAAAATTAGTTAAATATTGTTTTCCGGTTTTGTAAACGATAACTTTTCCCGGATAACCTTATAACCTCGCAGCGATACAGGATCCTATCCAGCAAAGCTGTTGCAATAACTTCATCATCAAGCATTTTGACCCATTCCTCCGGACTTTTGTTAGTTGTAACAATAAAAGACGCTCTTTCATGAAGGTGATTGATAAAATTAAACAGCTGTACTGCCTGTTTTTTCTCCAGGGCAAACATCATAATATCATCAATTACCATAAGATGTGCCTTAAGAAGTTTGTTATATTCGATCAGTGCTGACCTGGTAACATCCTTCATGATCAGTATTTCATTGATTTGTTCCATGGTCCGGAAATAGGCTTTATAACCATTTTTCAATGCATCATAACATAGACCGGCGGCGATCAGGGTCTTTCCTGTGCCAGAGGGTCCCATCAATACAACATTAAAATTCTGTTCCAGCCACATGCATTCTCTAAGCTGGTTGAGCTGAGTTTTACTGATGCCATTGATAAAAGAATAATCATATTGATCCAGGTCATGTTTAACGGGTAATTTAGCCGCACCAATCCTACGTTCCAGATCACGCTTGTTTCTCTGGTTGATTTCTGACTCAAGAAGAGTGAGAAAAAAATCCAGGTAACTGCATTTTTTTTCATTAGCCTTGCGTACCAGCTCATCTATTTGGTCCTGTATACCATTTAATTTGAGTTGGATAGCATAATCTTTTACCATTTGTGTTTTTGTTTCCATAGGCTTAATTCATTAATGATTGATAATCTGATATGTCACTTTTGTTGGGTATAATCTTGTGGGCTGTCCGGTTTATCGTATCAATGATTATAGGCTGTTTAATTGTTGTTTCCTGGGTGTTCCGGGAGTGGATCTTTTTTGCCACACTTCCCAGATCTGTTGCCCTATAGATCCTGTTTTCGATACAAAAATCCATAGCCTGGTTCATGACTTCCATATCAAAGATCCCGGTAAGTTTTTTAATATGTTGAAGCTGATCTCTTATATAACGGGGCTTATCATGGCGTATCTGAAGCAGATATTCTTTTACTTGATCAGGATTAGTAAACTGAACTGATAAATCATCAATTAATTGATCAATACCTGAAGAAAAATCTCTCATGTAATTTTTGCTTCCTATTATTTTGCCTTTACCGGAGTAAAGATTGTGAGATGCAACCTTATTCTTTTCCACGTCATAAATGATCAGCCGGTTATCTTCTGTTACTTCTGTCCAGACGATAGTTCCAGGGCCTTTGTAAGTCCCAGGTGGGACTCTGTAAAAATTACCTTTAAATGGGATCACATTATCCTTGCTAACTTGATGATCATCCAGTACACTTTCAGGTTTGAAGGAGTCCAATACAGGCCTTAAATAGTTCTTCTCGATGCACCATTCATCATAGGGGATCTTCATAGTGGTAGAATGAACTTTTGTGTTGGCTGTTCTTTCCAGCCAGGCTATGGCCTGGGCATTAAGGGTATTGATATTTACGAAGACGCGGCCACGAAGGAAATTGTGCTTGATATACTTTACTACATTCTCGATTTTCCCCTTGCTTTCGGGATCGGATTTGCGGCAAAAATACAGTTTAAGTCCCCTGTACTCAGCATACTTGCGGAAGGCTTCTGTTAAAATCAGATCCCCTTTGTTCTCATCAACAAGCAACAATGTATCCTGATCATACACAATCTCTTCGGTGACCCCTTCCAGGTAATGTATAGCTCTCTCATGAGCTGCTATGGATATAAGAGTCGTATAAGGTCGTTCTGAAAAGCACAGATGTTTATAACGGGAGCGAGAGAGCACCAGGCTGAAGAAATAGATTTTCTTACGTTTTCCTTCATCGGTTGTCATATTATACTCCCCAAAATCTCCCTGGGACTGCTTTCCATAAGGTAATTCTTCAACCCTGGTATAGTCACGATGACCAAATGGCTTTGGTATTCCGTACTTGTCTCTAACAAAAAGTACAAAGTTGAAAACAGTCTTTGCACTTACATCAATGAAGTTTTCATTAGTTTCTTTAAGCCAGTCATGCACCTGGGCAGAAGAAGCTTCAGGGCAGGACTCCAGCCTGGTTTTAATATATTCTTCGTAAGGAATCAGCAATTTTTCACGGCTTATATGATTGTTGATAAAATCCAGGTACTCTGTTTCACTCATAGCCAGATATTTTCTGATTGTCCTCCTGTCCAGGCCCAGTTTCCTGCTTATCTGAGAAGCCTTTAAGCCCTCTCGGTGTTGTTTGTGAATTTCATGATACATAATCAAATGGTGTATTAATTTGTTCATCGTCAGGGTCCTCCTATTATTGGTTAATAATTATCTTAACCTGCCAATAACAGGATAATCCCAATTGGTTCAAAACAACATTATTAACACTAAGTTGTTTTGTTTCCTTGATCTGATTAAAGTGAAAAAATGGTGAGCTTTCTCTTGAGAAGAAGATCTTCTGACAGGAAAAAGTACATTCTTATTTGCTAAAATCTGTACATCAGTACTTGCTAAAATTTGTACATCGATGTTGCTAAAAAATGTACATTCGAACTTACGAAAAAAGGTACATTGTTGTTTACCGTTTACATTCAAGTTAATATAGCTATCATGCGAACATTTGTTCACATGAGAAAAATATTGCAAACTC
>CAZEKO010000265.1:0-3297 GCA_964512775.1 uncultured Bacteroides sp.
AAATATAAGCCCTTAAAGATCAATGATCTGCAAGGGCTTTTTTATTTGGTTGACGAGAGGGTTGACGTTTTTATAATTGAAGTTACTTCCAATCTGTTTCTATCTTTTTTGTCCGACTATATTGGGGATTAATACAGTGGCCAGATAGATATCAGTATTGGGATTTTCACTAAATTTGTATTATATACGCTCACTTATGAGGGATAATATCAAAATACTTAAAGACCTGAAAACTCATCTTAAAAAGCACTTTGGGAATGAAATTAAAGATGTTATACTTTTTGGATCCCGGATATCGGATGCGGCAGGAAGCGATTCGGATTATGATTTTTTAATTATTCTTCAGGAAAAACCGGATTGGCAAAAAAAAAGAATAATTTCTGATTTATGTTATGATATTGATCTAAGATACAATATTATAACAGATACACACGTGCTTGCTGAGTCAGAGATAAACTCACTCAGAGGGAAACAACCAATATTCCAAAATGCACTTAAAGGTGGGTTATACGCATGAATCCGGATAATAAAGATAAAAGTAATCTGATAAAGTACAGACTTCAACAGGCGATAGATACTATTGAAGTTGTTGATATACTAATCATAAATAAAAAATATCCTGCTGCTGTCAATAGAATTTATTACGGAATATTTTATTCCCTTTTGGCATTAGCTCTGAAGTTTGATTTTGAATCCTCAAAACATCAGCAACTGATAGGATGGTTCAATAAAGAATTCATCCAGACAGGAAAAGTTGAAAAGAATTATGGAAGAGTTCTCAGGAAAGCATATGAAAACAGAACAACAGGAGATTATGATACTTTTATTGAATTTGAAAAAAATGATGTTGTTCAATTATTTGAGGAAATGAAACAGTTTATTATCAGAATTGAAAAACTTCTTAAGGAATAACTTATCACCTGCATTTATTTCCAGTAATTATCTTTCCATTTCTAGAATTAATACTATTTGATTTTAACTTTTAATTACCTTAATTTTATATAATTATAGATTGTATTTAAATTTCTATTCTCATGCAGATCTGGTCCGCAGAAATAAAAGAACTTGAATCATTATACACCTCTATAAAAGGCCTATTCCCTGATCTGGAAAAGGAATTAGGACATCTGTTTAAAACCGATGACGAAAATGTCATATTACTCTATTCAAGGAGATGCCTTGAAGTTATTATTACTGAACTGTGTGAGAGCGAACTCCAGAGACCTCGAAAGACCGAACCACTGAAAGGTATCATTGATAAGTTACATAAGGAGGAAAAAGTGCCCTCACACATAATAACTTCGATGCATGGTCTGAATGATTTATCAACATATGGTACCCATCCCAAAGAATATTATCCGGAACAGGTGAAGCCGGTTCTTAATAATCTTGCAACCATTATTAAATGGTATGTAAAATATAAGGATACACAGATTATTAGTAAGGCAAAACCGGAAGAACTAAAGTATGAAAGTAAAGAATCGGTGAATGTTATAGAAAGTTACCATAACCCAAAGAAAAGATTGATATTATTACTATCCGGAATTGCACTGGTTGTTGCTATTATTGTGGTAGCTTTATTTATATTCAACATTGTTGGAGGAGGAAAGCAAACTGAAGAACTGGAGAAATCCATTGCAGTACTGCCATTTAAAAACGATAGTCCGGATCAGGAGCGTATGTATTTCATTAATGGAACTATGGAAGCTATCCTGGATAATCTATGCAAAATCGAAGACCTCAGGGTACCCGGTCGGACCTCTGTGGAGCAATATAGAGATAAACCAAAACCAATTCCTGCTATTGCTAAAGAGTTGAATGTAAGCTATATACTTGAGGGAAGCGGTCACAGGGATGGCAACAATGTACGTTTATTCGTCCAATTACTCGATGGAAAGAAGGATAAGCATTTATGGTCTAAAACATATAATGCAACCATTGAGGATATTTTTTTCATGCAAAGCGAAATTGCTCAATTAATCGCAAATGAATTAAAAGTAATTATCACACCAGAGGAAAAACAACTCATTGAAAAATCACCAACTACCAGCCTGACTGCTTACGATTTTTACCAGAGAGGAAGAGAAGAACATTGGAAATACACATTAAATAGTGAAAACAGGGAATCACTGGAAAGAGCTGAAGATTTATATAACAAAGCATTGGAATATGATTCCACATTTGCCCAGGCATATACTGGATTGGCCGGAGTGTATTGGGACAAGCATTATTGGGAATCTTATCTGTCTGAAAATTTTCAGGACTCTGTCATGATCCTGACAGATATTGCCCTTTCCTATGATGATCAATTGTCAGAAGCATATATGTTCATGGGAAAATATTATGGTGCTGTTGGTAGATCAGAACAGGCTTCGGAATATTTTGAAAAAGCAATAAAGTTTAATCCTAACAATTGGCAGGCATATTATGAGTTAGGAATGTTGTATTTAGCCATAGATCCTATTAAGGTAATAGATAATTTTCAAAAAGCTGCGTCTGTTAATCGAGGACCAGAATTGCCTTCTGTATTTAAAATGATCGGTTTGGGGTATATGTTTGCTGGATTTAATGAAAAGGCTGAGGCGTATTTCCTTGAAGCTCTTAAATTGGATGGTGATTCATCACAATATTATTTTAATTTAGGCTGGCTCCAAACGTGGCTTGGTAATAATGAAAATGCTCATGATTTTTTTTTAAAAGCTTATGAGATAGATTCAAGCGGTATTAATATTTTTCGAGATCTTGATTTATTAATAGGTATCAATTTATCGTACCTTGGTCAATATACAGAGGCATTAAAATATCTTAAAAAACTTGAAAATAGAAATGTAAATATTCAATCGTTGATTTATTTCAATAACCTGCACCGGATTGGATATGTTTACTGGCAAAATGGATTCAAAGAAGAAGCTGAAAATTATTTAAATAAACAGATGGAGTATTATAATAAATCGGTTGAATTGGGACGAGGCTGGTCAGAACAGTATTGGTTACATTATGATATTGCAATGATATATGCATTCAGGGGAGAGAAAAAAAAGGCATATGAAAACCTTAGAATTTTTAGTCAAGAACAAAAGATACCTCAATATATGGTCACACAAATCAAAAATGATCCATTTTTTGAAAGCATACGAGATGACCCCGAATTTCAGCAGATTATAAGGGATGTGGAAGCAAAATACCAGGCAGAGCATGAAAGGGTAAAGAAATGGCTTGAGGAGCAGGGGATGCTGTGATTCCTTCATCTCGAAGCAGCAAAAAAGGCTGTTGCCGGTCAAAAGAGGACCGACCGTT
>CAZEKO010000266.1:0-3293 GCA_964512775.1 uncultured Bacteroides sp.
ACCTGTATTTCGGATTATTTCAGCCCTACGCCGTATGAATTTCATGATAATTGTTTCTGCAATAGCATTAACTATAATATTAAATTTTGCATGCCGACAAAAGGAAATGCAATCTGGTTTACACATTCCCGATAGTACTGCGAATATCAGTCATCAGAAATGTCTAACCGATACATCCCAGTCATATTACCTGGCTTTGCCTCCTGACTTTGATCCCCTGAAAAAATACCCTCTTATTATAGCTTTTGACCCCCAGGGCAATGGGAATCTGGCTGTAAGATCTCTGGTTGGTGCAGCGACAAACTTCGGATACATGATCGCTGGTTCGAATGTTATCCGTAACGGCTATGAAAACATTGAAAATGCCTTCACTACTTTGACTAATGATATTCTAAACCGATACCCCGTCGACATAGATCGTATTTATGCTGCCGGATTTTCAGGAGGCGGAAGGTTTGCCCAGATCCTCAGCCAGATGAATACGAATATTAAATCCGTCATTTCAATTGGTGCAGGATTTTCTTTTGATCAGTCACGTCCTCTCAGGAATAAAGTCCCTATGCTGTTTCTGGTTGGTGATGAAGATTTCAATTACCTGGAGATCAATAACTCAAAAGAAACCTTGAAGTTATTGGGCGTTCAGTATTTTATCTTCGAATTTCAGGGAAAACATGCATGGCCTGAACGGCAAATTACAGATGAGGCATTGTTGTGGTTTGAGTTTGATGATTGCCGTCGGAACAAAACCAGGAAAAATGATCCTGTAATTAAAAGTTATCAGGAAGAAATCTATGAAAATGCCACCAGGTTTATGACTGATCATGATATGATGGGTGCGTGTAAGGAATATGAGAAAGGAATTGCATTTTTATCAGGTCTGACTAATACCAGGACTATGATTAAGAAAATGAAATTCTGCCAGGAATCACCTGATTATAAGGATAAATTTGATAAAATGAAAAGTGCCCTTAGCCTGGAAAGCCGTTTACAGCAAGGATATATTTCGGCTCTGAATCTTAGGGATACACTTTGGTGGAGTAATGAGATCAGAAAGCTTAATCAGCAAATAACAGAAGAGGATGATCCATATCTGCTGTCCGCTTTCAAGAGAGTCAAAAGTTTCTTAAGTATGGCTGCATACAGTTTCTGTAATGTCTCGCTGAAAGATAATGATCTTTCAAGGGCCAGGAAATTAATAGATATATATCAAATAGTAGATCCGGGCAATCCTGATGGATATTACTTCAGCGCTTTATACTATTCAAGGTCCGGGCAATCCAGGATGGCAAGTGAGCTTTTCAGGAAAGCTGTGAATTCAGGATTCAAAGATTTTCAGAAGGCTTTGAATGAGCTCCCTGAAGAAATCTATCATTTCCTCCCAAAGTCTATTACACAGTTATAGTCAAAGACTTTATGCGGCATTATTGAAACCCCTACGGAATTAAAGCCTGGATCAATCATATTCCGGCGGTGTCCCAGGTCACTGACATTTTTATCTATCATAAGTTCTATAACAATAATCAGCGGATTGTCCCCGCCATAATAACAATTTTCTCCATAAGAGTAATAAGTCCTGTCAAGTTGTCTGAAACGTTTTTTGAATCCCTGGTGGCCTTGTTTTCCGGATTTGCCTGATTTTACAGCATGATTGCGTGCGATTTCATAAAGATCTATGTCGGGGTATAGCATGGGAAGATTCCGTATATTTTTCAGATCTTTCTCGAGAGATATTACAAACGAATCAGATTTCAAGCCGGTTGATTCCATATACCATTTCAGGTAGGATTTGGTAAATAGTTCTCCATCAGCCCTTGCAAGGTTTGTATAAAAAATAACCTGTTTCTCAGCCTCTTTCAGATACCTTGTATTTTTTGCAGTATTGGCTTTTTCCAGGATGTCAGAATCCCAAACCGGTTGAGAAAAGATAATCTGCGAAAAGCTAAGTAATAAATATAGTGTAACCTGAAAATTGATTTTTTTCTTCATTATTGGGTGGTCTCTTTTACTACATAAATCTGCCCGGTTTCGTAACGTATAACTTTTACTTTTTCTCCTTTATTGATATATCCGTATTCTGCTTTTGCGTCATAGATCTCACCATCAATGATGACTTTGCCGGATGGCCGGAGGATTGAATCTGCAATACCCGTTCTGCCGATCAATTCTTTGGGTTGGCTTTCCACGCCAATAAAGCCATCTTCCGATTTCAAGTCGCGGTTGAGAGCAAGGTTGCCGAAAGTCTTTTTTGCAGTAAACAGTTTTCCTCCAAGCCAGAGAGATAAAATAAAACCAAGGAAAATAGCAATGGCCACGATGAAAAATGATTTTACTACCGTAGCAAAAGCATAGGAGAAATTAAAGTCAAAAACAACATTATCCACCATTGCAAGAGTTAGACCTCCAACGACAAGAATTATCCCGGATATTCCGGCGACGCCGAAGCCGGGTATGGCAAAAATCTCAACTACAATAAGTATAAGGCCAATAATAAAGATCAGTAGTTCCCAGTTCTGGGCAAGACCTTCAAGATACAAAGGTGCAAAATACAGAATAGCGGCTACCACGGCTGCAGCCAGAGGAAATCCTATCCCGGGCGATTGCAACTCAAAATATATGCCCCCAACGATGAGCATTATCAGTAATCCACTGACTATCGGGTGCAACAGGAAACCAATAATCTTGTCTAATGCAGACAGTTTATATTCTTTTATTTCATAATTATCTATTCCGGCCAGTTCCATCACTTCCTTGATGCTGCTGGCTTCCCCTTCACAAAAACCATAACGGATAGCTTCTTCAGTTGTGAGGGTAAGGACTTTGCCTGTATCAATTATACCCTCTATATATATAGAAGGGTCTACCATTGCCTCAGCTATCTTAGGATCACGACGCCATTGCAAAATTGTGTCGTTCCCTTTAATTATAGTGTCTTTGCCATGGGCTTCAGCAGTAGCCCGCATGGTGGAGCGCATGAAAGACTGATATTTGTCGGGGACAGGCTTTCCGGTCTGGTCCACAACAGTTGCTGCACCAATACTCCCCCCGGGGCGCATATAGATGCTGTCACAGGCAATGGCAATCAGGGCACCGGCAGATGCGGCATTGTTGTCGATGAACACAAACACTGGGATAGGGCTGTTCAGGATCATTGTCCGGATAGAATCTGCAGCATCCAGCAATCCCCCATAGGTGTTCATATGGATCAGGATATAATCAGCCCCCATTTTTAGTGCTTCCTCAAAACTCTTTTTTGTGATCCTCCATATTGCAGGGGCAATCTGCTCTGTCATTTC
>CAZEKO010000267.1:0-3262 GCA_964512775.1 uncultured Bacteroides sp.
TAATGACTATGTCCGATCACTTTCATAGTGTAAAATTCCTGAGGATTTTTCAGATCAATTTCTGCCATATAAACCAGGGCTGGCTGACATGAGGTTTTATATTCTATGTCATCAGGAAATCTATTGTTTGTCCAGTATTCATTCCAGTCCCATGACTGGTTGATTTCAAAAAGGATCCTGAAAGATTCCGGCGGCATTTTATCCAGCCTTGTTCTGATCTCAAAATTACCAGCAGGTGTTGCACCTGTATATGCATCAGCAATAGGATTATTTTTTGTTGGCATATATAATCCATCTTCTGTCATGATGCCTCTTTTATGTGCCCAGTAAGGAACAGTGGCTGGCCTTATAATCTCACCCGGCATCCATTTCCCTGATGAGGGGTCTCCGTGACCGAAAACTCCTGTTCCCAGAGATACTGTAATAAACAGTGTCTGAATATAGTTATCCTGTGAATCCTCAGCCCATAAAACAAATGATGGATGATTGTGCTCCTTGCCTTTTTCAAATTCAAGTATTACCTCCGGACCTTTCCCATCTATATTGGCAGATAGATAATCTTTTCCTTCCTGTTCAGCAACTTTTGAAGATTTGCATGATAATAATATTGGAATGAATACAAAAATTGTCAGTAACTGTTTCATTTGTAATGATTTATATTTTATCAAAATTCGACAATAATCCCAATTGTTGGTAAAATCGTTCCTATTTGCGATTGTACCAGTTTAAGCTCATATGACTGATCAATATACGGATCGCCTGGATTGATGATCACCGGATTCCCGCCTGCATCTTCAACCTGGAAAAGATTATCAGGCTGATCAGCCTTGAGGTTTAATATATTCTGAATATCCGCATACAGGGTCAGCGTCCATTTATTAAAGAAAAATTCCTTATCTGCTCTTATATCAAGCTGATTAAATCCTTTAAGACGGAGTGAATTAAACTGATTGAAATCAAGATACCCTCGTCCCCGGGCATCCCAGGCCGGACGTCTTGCACTGGTAACAAGATCCCAGGGTGTATAGGGAGCCCCTCCCAAAAATTTCCATTTGAAACCCACCTGCCAGTCTTTTTTAAATTTCCTGATTGTAGTCAGATTAACAAGGTGTTTATTATCCCACGCAGAAGGTATATAATTGTCAACAGGAATAAGCATCGAATCTATTTCCTGTGACTTACTGCGAACGAGCGTATAAGAAAGGATCACATTAAAACCAGCCAGGTCCCTGTTCCTGTAAAATAATTCAAGACCATATGCTTTTCCTTTTGCCAGTGACAGGACTTCTTCATCCCCAACTGTCCCGAAATCTCCTCCCTTGCTGGCCAGAGATACTTTATCGATGACAGATACCGGATAATCAGCATACCATTTATAAAATCCTTCAAGACTTACTTTAGAATTCTCATCCGGCAGAAATTCTAACCCTGTGACAAGATGATCTGTCCTGATATATTTCAATCCGTTCTTTTTATTCACTAGATTATCAGAGTTATCCCTGAATCCAAGCATTGTATAGGGAGGCTGCTGGAAATATCTGCCAGCATTGAAATTTATATACCACTTTGGAGCCATCAGATATGACATGGAGAAACGTGGAGAAAATTGCCTGAACATATTATTTGTTTCATTGGAGAAACTATTTGCGTCCATTCTGATACCTAATGACAGGATCAGTCGTTCTCTTGCAAATCCCTTGCTGACCTGGCTGAAAATGCCCCATTTGAAAAGATCCAGTTCAGAATCATAATTAATGATAAACGGTATATCATTGGCAAAGGAACGATTGAAAGTACTGTTGGTATAACTTGCATATTCAAAATTCAGCCCGTAATTAAGCTTCAGCCCATTATCAAACCTTGATGTATGCTCAAACCGGAATTTGTTTTCACCTTCATATGAATTATAATCCAGGGTCTTCAGTGAATCCTGCTCGATATTATTATAATATTTATATGCGCCATTGTTAAGATGATTCCGGCTGAGTACCCAGGTATCAAAACCATTTTTATAAAAATGCTTATAAACCAGTCCGAAAGTATAGCTCCACTGCTCGTTAACCGGAAGGTAACTTAAGATATATCTTTGATCCTCAGTTTTATTTGCCTTCAGATTTAGTTTAGAAACATCAAATGAACCAAGTCCAAGGAAAATAATTTCATTTTTTTCATTGATACGGCTTTTAACTTTAAACTGAAAATCGTTATAAGTTGGCAGGAATGGTAATTCCAGGACAGTGAAAAGGAATTGCAAATAAGATCTCCTTACTGATGCAATAAATGTGGTGCTTTCATTAATTGGCCCATCCAATGTCAGAGCAAGGTCGGTCGCTCCAACGGATCCTTTGAATTTCAACTTGTCATTGTTACCATCAATCTGACTGAATTCAAGAACGGAACTAAGCGCATTACCACGGTTTGCAGGGAATGCTCCTGAGTAAAAATTTACTTCTCTTATGAAGTCCACATTAAGAATTCCAACCGGTCCGCCTGAAGCTCCCTGTGTGGCAAAGTGATTCAAATTCGGTATTTCAACACCATCAAGGTAAAACCGGTTTTCGCCCGCTCCACCGCCTCTGACAATCAGATCATTACGAAATGAAACGGTTGATCCAACGCCTGGATAAGATTGTATAACCTTTGATATATCACGATTGCCACCGGGATTTTTATCTATTTCTTCAATACTGATCCTTCTTAGAGAAACGGGACTTTCTTCTTTTTTTCTGAAAGGAGATACCTTGACAGTTATTTCATCAATTGCAATAACGGTTTCTTCCAGAGGGATTTCGATATTAACTTTGTTGGCATTGGTTACCAGGATTGGCTCAGAAACATATTGTTTGAATCCTACTGAAGTTGCCCTTAGTTCAACATATCCAGGCTTGATCCCGGTAAAAATGAAACGGCCATCAAGATCACTTACCGAACCAATATTGGTACCCCAGATGACAATATTTGCAAATGGAACCGGCTCATTAGTGGAGGCATTAAAAATCCGGCCTTCTATAAATCCTCTTCCTTCTTCCTGGCTGAAGATCCGCGATGGACTGAACAGAATAAATAAAATGATTATTACTTGTAGTTTTAATTGCTTCATTTAGTTCTTTATAAAATTTTGCAATTATACTTAATAATGAAATAATGACGAATCTTATTTAGAATTATTATAAATATTTTAACAATACTTGGTTTTCTTTACTGAGAAAGTTGTTTTTCAAGGCTGGCTTCTTCATCTGAAAAATTCAGGTAGGGATATTTT
>CAZEKO010000268.1:0-3257 GCA_964512775.1 uncultured Bacteroides sp.
TATTGAAGATGGCCTGGCAGATAAAATAATCGAACACCTGGTCTGGCAGTCTGAGGGATTGGAGCTGACCTGGCTTCAAATATTAATGGATAAGTTATACAGAATTGCGATTGAAAGAGATCCGGTAAGTCCATTTATAAAATATGAAGACCTGGTCAAGCTTGGCAGAATGGGCAATGTGCTTAGCGATTTTCTGGATGAACAGTTGCGATTAATGCCAAACGGAGATATGGGTGAAGCTGTTCTGAAAACCATGATCTCTACTGACGGAACAAAAAAACAGGTAAATTTTGCGGATATATCAGATACTCTCCAGACTACTGGTCATGTTTTAGATCAGAGACTTATAGAGGAAATTCTGAGGTACTTCGTTAATGTAAGGATAATTACTGATAAGGACGAACAGGGCTATTATGAGTTGCGTCATGATGCGATCGCCGGCCGTATTTATGAACGCATGACTGCAATTGAAAAAGAACTTATAGAAGTAAAAACTTTTCTGGACAATAGTTATAAAATTTATGGACAGAGAAAAGTTCTGCTGACTGATAATGATCTGAAATACATTGCTTTGTATGAAAACAAGCTTATACTGAATAATGAATTAAAGGAATTCATTAAGATCAGCAAAAAGGGAGTTCAAAAAGCAAGACAAAGAAGAACAAGTATTGCTGCTGCAGTGGCCGTTGCATTGATACTTATTATGTCAGGATTTTCTATCTGGGCTTTAAATGAAAGGACAAAGGCGGTCGAGCAATCCAAGATAGCAGAAGAACAAAAAAATGAGGCCATTAAAGCAAATACTGAAGCAGAAAATGCCAGGATGGAAGCTCTTGATGGGAAAAATAAAGCTGAACAAAGTGAAGCAATTGCTGTAGATCAAAAAAGGATCGCTCAGCAACAAAGGCAGGAAGCAATAAGAGCAAATATTGAAGCTGAGAATGCCAGGAAGCAAGCTCTCGCGGAAAAAGATAATGCATTAATTGCCAAGCAGGAAGCAGAAAATGCGAAGAATGAAGTAATTAAAGCAAGCAATCAGGCACAATTTTATCTCTATCTGTTCAATGGAAAGGAGCTGGCTAATAAATCTCTTATAATTCAGGAAAATAATACAACCAGGGCATTACTGTCATTGAGTTCATTTGACCTGGCATCCTATGGGTATGAAAATTTCGGACAGGAAGTATCATCTGTAAAATATGACAATGAGATCCTCCAGTCACTGCAGAAAGCTTACTTGTTATTCGAACCGGATTCACTTGTTACAGGAGAAATTTGGGCAGTCCCCTCAAAAAATGAAAGGACAATATACAGTAAAAAGGGCGGACAGCTGATTGTATCCAGATTAGAAACTCAAAAATCTGAAAATCTGCCGGAGCTGGTTACCATTACAACCATTGATCTGCCGGCAAAATCACTGGTACGTTCAATTACAATCGATGCAACAGCACAAAAAATAGCCTGCGGGACACTGGATGGGAATGTTACATTAATCGGTCTGCAAAATGATGATATAGCGGACAAAAAAATAATTTATAATCATAATAATAGCCGGATTCTTTATATGTCTTTTGTCCCGGGCAAAAATTGGTTAATTTCTTCCTCTCTGGACAAAACTATACGTATCTGGGATCTTCAGCAACAACAAACAATCAAAGAATTACAGCTGGATGAGGCTGTTCAGAAATTTGCCCTGACAGGCTCAGGTCATCTGGTTTTTGGCAATTCGTCCGGGCAGGTCCTGCAATGGGATTTAAACAATTTGAACCTGAATCCGCTGGTAATTTATACTGATGAAAGCCGGCGGCCTTTTAAGACAATAGCTTACAATCCAATTCATAAATGGCTTGCTTTGACCAGTTTAGGCAATATTATGATTTTCCCGTTTAATCCTGAAAGTGAAGAAAATCTTAAATCTGGAATGTTCATAACAAAACATAAAGGTGCCATCTCGCACATTGATTTTAGTCCGGACAACCGCTGGCTCGTATCAGCCAGTCAGGATGCAATAATCCTCTGGGATCTGAGGGATATTGGAAGTACGGAGATAGATAAATTTGTGCCAACTGTAATTGAAAATAACCGCCAGATATTCTCGCTTGCTTTTGATGAGGAGAGCAAATATCTTTTATATGGTGATAACCTGTTATTGCATATCTACCCCATCGATATACAAGATGTTTATTCAAAGCTTAAAATGAAAATGGGAGATAAAAAACTAACCGACCAGGAATGGAAGTATTATGTTAAGGGAGATCTGGTAAGACCTGAAACAAAATAGCTGACCAAAATTATTTAAAAACTTAATATCTTTCCAAATATGAAAACCATTAAAATCCTGATTTACACCTGCATGCTGATATTTTTCTTCATATCATTAAACGCTAATGCCCAGGTGGTAAATTGCTCTGGAAATTATGAAAAGGCGTTGCAGCTATATAACTACGGAATGGCTGATTCCGCACTTAGTATGTTACAACCATGTCTGGAGTCAAAAAAAGCATTAAAGGAAGTTCCTAAAGAAACCTGTGCTGATATGTACCGGCTTGCAGCCCTGGCAAGCATAATGACAGGGAATCCCAAGCAAGCCGATGAATATATTACGCAGTTACTTAAATATAAACCAGATTATAAAAAAAATATCCGGGATGACGACGTGGAGGAATTTCGTCTGATATTAAACAATAAAACAACCCAACCTGATTTGATGCTTGGTCTCAGAGCAGGTACTAATATGCCTTTTCTTAATCTTGAGCAAAAATATTCGGATTATGATGCACAGGAAAATTATTACAGCCTGGAAAGTAGTTTTGGATATCAATTTGGAATAATAGGTGAAAAGACATTAACAAAAAACGTTTCATTGGAAGTGGGGGTAGGAATGACCCGGATTTTGTTTAAATATTTAACCAGAGGCATGATAACTGGAGAAAATCAATATGATGAGAGTATTACCTATCTTGAAATTCCGGTTCTTGCTAAATACAATTTTAACACTAATGGCTCCATTAAACCATATCTCCAGGGAGGGATAACCGGGAAGTTTTCGCTTAATGATATATATAAATCAGATGATTACGGAAAAAACTGGTATACTAAATCATTTGATACAGAGTCAGAGTACATACTGGCAACTTTTTTGACAGATATCGAAAACATTGGACTCACACTGGGTGGGGGAGTTGGTTATAATCTGAAAAATTCCAGCATCCGGTTGGATCTAAGATATATTCATAATTTCAAAAGCTCCAATCGCT
>CAZEKO010000269.1:0-3245 GCA_964512775.1 uncultured Bacteroides sp.
TGGTATATACCAGTTTTCTGGCATAAGAAATTGAAGGGATTGTATTCTTCACCGGTTTCTTTATTGTATGAGCTGAAAATAAGTTGGTTACTATCAAATAATTGCAGAATTGCCTTACCCGGAGAATCTTCGGGAGTACACAAAGAAAACCGGTAAATATTATTCTTGCTGAGTACCAGTGGATATCTGGCAATGGGCGGAACCTGTTCGGGCAGTGCAGCATTCAACACAACCTGGAAATCCTTTAGATAAGTTGCATCTTTTCCGGAATTTGTTGCACACTGTTCAACAAAACCTGGACTAAATTGGGAGTATATCTGAAAGGTAAAAAATACCGGGAATAAGATTAAAATTATACGTTTCATTTCAGACTGATATTAGCTTGTTTCTGATTTGTTTTGTTTTGCTGATGATTTTATTCAACTGTTCATCAGAAATGTTAACCACACTTTTTTCATTCTGAACAATCATTATCATTCCCCCCTGTTCAACAGTTTCCGGTTCACCTATCACATATGTAATCTCAACCTTGTCAAATTCTTCTTTTAATCCATTCAGGGATTCGATCACTTTCATTACCTGTTCATGTTCTTTGTAATTATCAAGAATGAGCATGATATTGTTAAGATTGATTTTCTGTTCACCAATTCTTTCTGAAAGTTCAGGATTACTTTTTTCACTTGCCACCTGGGTCACAAGATACATACCTTCCACCCAGGTTCCGGCAATCATCAGTGCACTGAGGTGCCCGCGATTGTTATCCCTGAGGTATGAATCCATATTATTAAAACTGTTGACCGATATATACATAAGTGAGTCTATACTTTCCCTGCTTGTTGCAAGTCTCTTAAGGGTTTCAAAATCGAAAAACTGACCTACTTTGATCCCATCGGCAAGCTTATTTATAGCTGTAAGAAAATCAATAACCTGGTTACTTTTATCATAAATATTAAGATAACCAAGATCTGCCCCGAAAACTCCAAGGCTATAGGCCATTTTAAAACTTGTATTGTACCTATCAACATAATCTGTTGTAGCAAGATATTTCGTTGAAAAAGGAACACCGATCTCTTTTATCAGTGCAGCCATTTCAATTGGTGAAGATACATTCTGTACGATTTCCTCCAGGGCTTCATTTGAAATCGTCAATGCTTCTGCTGTAATTACTGAATCAGGTACTTCAAATTCAGTCCCTGATTCTTTCCCTTTTCTTGACTGACAGGAAAAAAGGAATATCACAGTAATAAAAAAGATAATGTTTGTTCTTAACATAATATTATCATGATATTAATTAGAAACAAAAATAATAATAATAAGGTCTTATGTGAAAGGTTTAGCGAAGTTTCAAATGTACGTTATGAAGATTTAAATTTTCCCGGCCATCTGATCAGTTTTTTCACCAGTTCAAAATAAAGAGTAATGTAGAAGATTATTGTCAGGAACCAGATAAAGCCCATGTTGAACCAATAGGTGTCAAAATAGGATCCAAGAAAATATTTCCGGGGTGCGAAAAAATGTGACCTGAAACTAAGCCAATTTCCGGGGAAAGGATCTTTGTATATTGGATCTATCTGTTGAATCAGTTCATTATGGTATTCGACCATTTCATTTTTTTCAAATACTTTTCTTACATGCTCCTCTACACTTTCGTTTTGGTACATATCCTTATTCCTGTTATACAATCCCGGTTTTTGCTCCATGTAGTAGAGAATCATATTCTCACGTTGTGTTGTTGCCATAACAAATTCCCGGGAATAGTAATCATTCAGTTTTGCAAGATGTAACCTTAACTGATAAAATACTTCAGGACTTACTTTTTCCGGGAACAGGTTGTTAATTTGTTCAAAAGCAATGCTGGGTACCAGGACATTTTCTTTGCTAAGTTCGTTTTTTATCAGTTTAAGATCATCTGCCGTCTTTTTAATCTGACCAGTGGACTGGAACTCTTCAAAAACAAGGTCCACACGCTTGTTTAATTCAGGAAGAAGATAGACCTGCTTGAAATCTGCAATACTTTCATCTTTTCTTACCTTGTAAAATTGCTGTTGAAACCGGTTAGCTTTAAATTGATGAACCATGAGTGCTTCATATGACCATTTGGTCGGCATGATCTCGGCGATCCAGGGAACTTTTCCCACACTGCCAATGGTCCGGTTCAGTTTATCAAAACTGAACATTGCACCGCTGAGTACCATCATTGGGATCATTATAAGTGGAATAATTATATAAATGGTAATAGCAGAATTAAACGAAGCTGAAACATTAAGACCGATTAAATTTGCGCATGCTGCTGTGGTAAATAAAGCAAACCAGTAAGCAAAGGTCATCCCTTTTATCCCCAAAATGCTATTCCCTATCAGCACAAATAATAATGCCTGGATAGCTGAAATAAAGAACAATATAATAATCTTAGACATCAGGTATGATGACTTGCTAAGGTTCAGGAAAGCCTCGCGTTTTAATATCTTCCTGTCTCTGAAGATCTCTTCTGCGCTTACTGTCAGGCCAAGAAAAAGGGCGACAATGAGACTCATGAAAATATAAATCGGTATATTTTCATTTTCTCTAAAAATATAAACAGAGGATGTAGGATCAGCAATATAACGAATGATATAGGAGAGTATGAAACCAAGCGCAGGTGCTTCAAGCATGGTAAGCAATACATACTGGCGGTTACTGATTTTGGAAAGAAAATCACGAACAGCAAAAATCCTGAATTGTGAAAACCGCCCTGGTATCTGGAGATTCTTACGTGGAGCTTCTACCACCGTTAACGGTTTAATAATGGATTTTTCTTGCTCAAACAATTTACTCCATGTTTCAGGAGATACCTTCCTTTCAGAAGTGTAATTTCCAAATTCATCAATTACCCGTGATTCTATTATATTGAAAATCAGCTCGGGATTCACGTTTCCACAAATAGGGCATTCACCTATTTCACTGTTAATCTGGGTATCCATGCGTTTGAAATACATCACGGCTTCTATCGGATTCCCATAATAAATCAGGTAACCACCAACATCAAGGATGATTATTCTATCGAACATTTTATAGATTTCGGAAGAAGGCTGATGGATCACAACGAAAATCAGTTTACCTTTAAGCGCCAATTCCCGGAGAAGGTCCATAACATTTTCAGAATCTCTTGATGAAAGTCCTGATGTGGGCTCATCCACAAAAAGTATCGAGGGTTCCCTGATTAACTCGAGTGCGATATTCAATCTTTTTCTTTGTCCGCCTGAAAT
>CAZEKO010000270.1:0-1539 GCA_964512775.1 uncultured Bacteroides sp.
CCATGTAACCATGTATCTATTTAGTTAATTCATCAGTATCGCCGTATTGATTTCGTAACTCCTCCAGTCTTCCTTTCAGGTCTGCAGTTATCTGGTCATATCCTTGTTTTCCGTACAGATTATTTAATTCATGGGGATCTTCCTGAAGATCATACAGTTCCCATTCATCAACATCATAATAAAAGTGAATGAGCTTATATCTTTCTGTTCTGATACCGTAATGTTTTTTTACCATATGGACGGCAGGATATTCATAATAGTGATAGTAAATGGCGTCCCTCCATGTATCGGGAGTTTCTCCCATTAATAGCGGTAACATGCTCTGTCCCTGCATTTCTTCAGGAATTAAAACACCGGCAGCATCAAGGAAAGTTTCGGCGAAGTCAAGATTAAGGACCATCTCATCACAACGGGAGCCAGGTTGGATTTTTCCTGGCCATCTTATGATCAGAGGAGTACGAAGTGATTCCTCATACATAAAACGCTTATCAAACCAACCGTGCTCTCCCAGGTAGAATCCCTGGTCTGAAGCATAAACAACGATTGTATTTTTTGCAAGACCTGTCTCATCCAGATAATCCAATAATCTACCGATATTATCATCTATCGAAGCTATACATGCGAGATAATCGTGCAAATACCTCTGGTATTTCCACTTCAGGAGATTATCTCCAACCGGGGGATTTTTTTTGAATTCTTCCACCATAGGGTTGTATGCCTCATCCCAATTCCTGCGCTGTTCATCATTCATCATCCTGTAATTGCGTTTATAAGCGTTGATTGTGTAGTCATCCCCGGGATAAATGGTATCCACATTATCCGGTTTTATTTTAAGATCACTTGAAAGTGACATGTGCTTCAGGATAGTCATTTCCTGTTCTTTTGCAGCAGATCCCCGGGTTGAATAATCATCGAAAAGGGTAGGGGGTTCAGGAAATGTGACACCATCGTACATTTTCAGATGATCAGGCCCTGGCAACCATTCCCTGTGAGGAGCTTTGTGGTGATACATCATCACGAAAGGTTTGTTTTTATCCCTGCCGTTTTTAAGCCAGTCGAGTGCTACATCCGTTATTATGTCCGTCACATACCCTTCAATTTTTTCTCTTCCTTCCGATGTAATGAAATCCGGATTGTAATAAACACCTTGCCCTGGAAGAATTTTCCAGAAGTCGAATCCTTTGGGTTCAGACTTCAGATGCCATTTGCCGATCATGGCGGTCTGATAACCCGCCTGTTGCAAAAGTTTTGGAAAGGTGACCTGCGAGGAGTCAAAAACACACACGTTATCCCATACGCTATTCAGGTGACTGTATTTCCCGGTCAGAATAACTGCCCGGCATGGAGCACAAATAGAGTTAGTTACAAAAGCATTCTGAAAGATCATACCCTCATTTGCCAGCCTGTCTATATTCGGAGTTTTATTAAGGATTGATCCATATGCACTGATGGCCTGATAAGCATGGTCGTCAGACATTATGAAGATGATATTAGGTCTTTCAGGTTGTTTATTGCATGCGCAGCTGATTGCGAGAATAA
>CAZEKO010000270.1:1639-3226 GCA_964512775.1 uncultured Bacteroides sp.
AGTCCGTCCTCAGGTGTATTCTTTACATAATCAAGCAACCGGTCGATCGTTGAAGTTGCCACATGCATCCGAGTGTCTGAGGAACCGTAATATATGAAGACAGAACCATCTTTGCGTGCAACCCATCCGTTGCTGAATACAACATTTGAAACATCACCGACACGTTCCTGACCTTCAGGAGCAAGAAAATATCCTCCGGGTTTTTTAACGACTTTCTCAGGTTGAGAAAGGTCAGTAAGAAACATGTACAATACATACCGTAAACCGGCAGCGCATCCCCGGACTCCGTGTGCTAGGTGCAGCCAGCCTTCTTTGGTTTTAATAGGAGCAGGACCCTGACCATTCTTCACTTCTTTGATAGTATGATAAACCCTTTCATCAATGATCTTCTCTCGTTTAATGACCGCATGCTCTATGTTATCAATCAATCCCCAGCCTATACCACCACCCTTCCCGGCTTTAAGAAAATCATCCTGGGGTCTTGTATAAAATGCATATTTCCCGTTCACAAACTCAGGATGAAGAACACAATTCCGTTGCTGGGGTGAAGCTGTTTTAAGATCATCAAGTCTTTCCCAGGTATCCAGATCTTTGGTCCGGGCTATCCCGCACTGGGCTACAGCGGAGGACAGATCACCGGGAGTTGCGTCCGGATCTTTCCGCTCGGTACAAAATACTCCGTAAATCCATCCATCCTCATGAAGGGTTAATCTCATATCATAAATATTAATGTCCGGATTATCCGTTTCCGGCATGATAACAGGATACTTGCGGAACCTGAAATGATCAATACCATTATTGCTTTCAGCGACAGCAAAAAAAGATTTACGATCCCATCCTTCCACACGTACCATAAGGCATATTTTATTATTCAACTCTATTGCCCCCGAATTAAACGCAGCATTGATGCCCATTCTCTCCATAAGGAAAGGATTGGTGTTGTAATTCATATCATAACGCCAGAAAAGTGGGGTATGTCCGGCTGTCAAGACAGGATACTTATAACGGTCATAAATACCATTACCTTTTTTCAGTTTTTTATTCTTCCGGTTGACCAGTTTTTCATGTTTCTTAATCAGATCAGCCAGGCGCTGGTTAAACTCCTTTTTTTTCATATTATACAATTTAATAAAGTGTTCTTTCAATAATTTCCTGCTGTACTTCAGGGCTTAGTTCAACAAAGCGGGCACTAAAACCTCCGACACGGACAATAAGATTAGAATATTTCTCAGGATCCTTAATAGCATTGAGCAGGTCATCCCGTCCAACGACTGTTATCATAGCCTGAGTTCCCCCATTCTTAAAATAAGCTCTAAGCAATGCTTCCATCTGAGGGCGATAAGTTGTAAACATTTCCCTGCTGAATTTCAGGTTCTGGACTGCTCCGGCATGGATAGAAGCATCAATTTTGTTCAGGGAATTTAACAATGCGGTAGGGCCATTTTTATCCATTCCAGGACTCGGAGCATTTCCATTCGACATACTTGTGAAGGCTTTCCGGCCATCTGCTGATGCAGAGGTAAATCTTCCCAGGGTAGTGTTTGCGTCGTTATTAATATTTACAACCAGATAGGAATGGAGATTTAT
>CAZEKO010000271.1:0-3212 GCA_964512775.1 uncultured Bacteroides sp.
TGTAAAAAATCTTCATATCTGGTATCTGAAGAATTGGTTGATGCCCCTTCTTGCCATTCATCAATTACTTCAGGCACAGCAAATCCGGCTCCCCTCATAAGTTGTTCACCACGGATACCAAATCCGATAATCCCTAACCTTATTTTCTTATCTTTTGGGACTGCAGGTCCGCTTTCAGGTGCCTTTGTGCTGACTTTTATTTCGCTAAAAATATTTTCATTCATGTAATGGTCTTTACGACGTTTGTTCCACCATGCTAACAGCAAAGCACCAAGGAAGGGTACAGTTGCAAGGCCTCTCAGCATATCCCTGCGCCCGATTTTCGATTTATTATTATTTGCTTCCATAGATAGAATCTTATATGTTATTTCTGTACGGATTTCCAAAAAATAGGCGGTCGATGCCAATCTCTCTGCCAGTGGGAAAATGATAAATAATCCAAATAGCGAAGAATTCAATGAGAGTTTTATTTACAATAAGATAATTGCCTTCACTAGGTATAATGTATCCCAGTCCTGCAAGTGGAGGATGGCTAAGGTAATAAAAACCAAGCAGGATCATCCCGCCAATCGCGGAAAGTCTTGTAAAAAGACCCAGCATAAGTCCCAGCCCGACTAATATCAATCCCCATATATTCAAAAAATCAACAATTGATAAAACAGTAGGATTTGATGCCATTGAATGAAAGATTCCTGCAAAGATCCATTTTGAATCTAACAGGTACCCCATGGCCGTCCAGTCCGGATCGATTAATTTAGCCAGTCCTTCATAAAAAAAATTCCATCCGACAGCTACCCTTAATATAACAAGCGATATCAGCTGCCAGTTTGAAAAGGATTTAATTCCATTTGTCATAATATAAGATCTTTAAAAAGTTTTAACACATCGTGTGAATTGACTGTGAAAATAAATAAATTATTGTATTTATGATCGAATATAGCAATCATATGACTAATTTCTATGGTTTCGATAATTAATAGGAACCATTACACTGATATTTTATTAATTTTAAAATCCTTACATTCATATTAAAAAAACAAATGAACGTCATTGAACTTCAAGAAATTACAAAAAAATTCAATGGACTGGTCGCCGTTGATAACTTATCCCTCAGTGTTCCTGAAGTAAGCGTTTATGGTTTTATCGGTCCTAATGGTTCAGGAAAAACAACCACAATAAGGATGATAATGAATATTCTGTATCCTGATAGCGGGAAGATATTTTTGTATGGGCAGGAACATTCTGGTGCACGTATTGATAATGTGGGATATCTGCCCGAGGAAAGGGGATTATATAAGAAAATGAAGGTAAAGGAACTCCTGAAATTTCATGGTGAACTTAAAAACGGTAAGAATTTAAATCATGAGATTAATTATTGGTTAAAAAAACTTGATTTAGCTGACTGGGCTGATAAAAAGGTGGAAACTTTGAGCAAAGGGATGAGCCAGAAATTACAGTTCATTGTCACCATTATCGACAGGCCCAGGTTAATTATACTGGATGAGCCATTCAGTGGATTGGATCCTGTTAATGCAGAAATCCTAAGATCATCTATTCTTGAATTACAGAAAGAAGGTTCAACTATAATTTTCTCAACCCATGATATGAATATGGCTGAAAAGATGTGTGATTATATCTTTATGATATATAAAGGGAAAAAAGTTCTCGATGGCACTCTTTTATCCATCCAGGAAAATTACGGATCTGATACAATCAGGATACAGGCTGAAAAGGGATCAGCGGCTATGCAAAATATCCCCGGAGTTGAAAAAATCACTGATTTTGGACAAATTCAGGAGATCAGAATAAATAAAGACGCTGATACACAGGAAATAATTTCAGAAATCATGGGTCGGACACGAGTGTACCGGTTTGAAGTGACCAAGCCTTCATTAAATGACATATTCATCCGGATTGCAAGTCCGGAAAAAACAGAATAAAAAAATGCGTAAAATAATTATTCTTGCCAGGAGGGAGTACAGAACAGCAGTTCGTACTAAAGGTTTCATTATTGGCCTTTTGCTGGCTCCGGTTTTTATGGGAGGCAGCGGCATTGTTTTTGCCTTAATGAAAGATAAGGTCGATTTGTCTGATAAACATATTGCTATTATTGATCATTCCGGCATAATGACTGAATATCTTACTCAGGCCATTGAGGAGAGGAACAAATCTGAAATATATAATCAGGAAACAGGAGAACAGATAAAACCTGCGTATTACGTTGAATTCATTAATCCGGATACTGCTGATGTTTTTCAGCAAAAGCTTGAGCTTTCCAATAAAGTTCGCAGCAAACAATTGCATGCATTCATTGAAATTGGCCCGGAGATACTGCATCCCGTGGCAGATGCTAATAAATCAGGTATAAAATATTACTCTGAGAATTCTGCATTGGATATAGTCCGGGATTGGTTTTCAGGATCGATTAATAACCATATCAGACAGCTCAGGATTAAAGAGTTGAATATGGACGATAAATCGGTTAATGACCTGTTCAGCTGGATTAATCTGGAAGGTCTGGGACTAATTTCAATTGATAAAAAAACCGGGACTATGCAGGATGCCAGACAGATCGGTGTTGCTGAAACAATCATCATCCCCTACATTATGGTTTTTCTTATGTTCCTGATGCTGATGATGAGTGCCATACCTCTCTTAACTGCAGTAATGGAAGAAAAAATGAACCGTATAGCAGAGGTATTATTAGGATCGGTCACACCTTTTCAGTTCATGATGGGGAAGATCCTTGGAAGTATTGCGGTCTCTCTTACAGCATCTGCAGTATATGTAATCGGAGGGATCATTACTGCCAGGCAGCTTGGAGCGGGTAATATGATACCTTATGATATATTACCATGGTTTTTCGCTTTTCTGATCCTTAATATAATCATGGTTGGATCTGGTATGGCTGCATTGGGATCTGCATGCAATGACAATAAAGATGCCCAATCATGGCAGTTTCCTGCCATGATGCCAGTAATACTTCCGTTATTCATCATGATGCCTGTCATTCAGGAACCATTAAGCAGCTTTTCGACCAGTTTATCATTATTCCCTCCTTTCACTCCTATGCTAATGCTTCTCAGAATGTCAACACCGGTATCCATTCCTGTCTGGCAGCCAGTTATAGGACTTATCGGGGTTATTATATTTACAGTCTTTTCTGTCTGGGCCGGTGGACGAATTTTCAGGACCTGCATCCTGATGCAGGG
>CAZEKO010000272.1:0-274 GCA_964512775.1 uncultured Bacteroides sp.
GGGATATTCAATGAAAAATTATGCTCATTATTAACATATTGCTTCATTTTAACAATGTGATAATCTGCCCCCGAAACTATCTCTTCTTTTATTATTTGAAATGACTTGGCCACGGGTTCAAAGGTCTCAGTTATCTCATCTTTATTATTTGTACTGAATCCTAATATGTATAATAAAATGTTTTCTATAAAATAATAATACCTGCGGTATGTTACCTGGTTAATATGTCTTTTTTCAAAATCAAGAGTCATTACAGGTTTATTACCGATTATTG
>CAZEKO010000272.1:284-668 GCA_964512775.1 uncultured Bacteroides sp.
TTTTCAGCTTCTGCCGGATTAATTTCGGACAGGTTCATTTTAAAATTCACAAATCCGGCTTTTTCGATATATTTCTGACTATGCTGGCAAACATCCAGAAGAGAACGCTCGGGAGCATGAGGTTCACGGAATATAATTATAATATTCTGTTCGTTCTCATTAGAAACATAACGTATAACTTCCGTTGAACTGTTCGTCGGATCCGGCGGAAACGCATTCCACCCCTCCGGCACCTCAATCGAAAACCCCCACACCTTATCCATTACCTTCTTAGTAAAAGCTTCTCTATTACTCATAATTTCCTCCGCGTATTCCTTCATAGTTATCAGCATGATATCCTTGAGTTTCTTTCTCCCGGAATACAAACGGTTGGCTACTGCAGCT
>CAZEKO010000272.1:721-3210 GCA_964512775.1 uncultured Bacteroides sp.
TCCATAAGATAATGCAATGAAATCGCTTCCCTCTGAACCTCAGTCAGACTGTTCAATGAATAATTTATGAGAGACATTCGTTCGTCCATCTCCAGCATACCTGCAGGATTATCGCGGCTTAATGACTCATTCAAATCATCATGAAGCTCAGGCTCCTTCCTGCGTGTCATCCTGTTGCAGCTGAAAAATGTGAGTTTTTTCAGCCAGCTGAGAAATGACGCCGGTTCTTTCAGATTCCTGATACTGCCGTACATTTGAATAAAAGTCTCCTGCGCCGCATCTTCCGCTGAATGATAATCCCTTAGTATGCTGTAAGCATAGCTGATCACATACCCCTGGAAATTATTCACCAGGTATTCGAAACTCCTGATATCGCCTTTAATGGCTGATTTAATATGATTCTGCAGTATCATGATTAAGTTTTATGAAATAATAGTGCCGGTAAGAGATAAAAATCTCTTTCCTTTAATTGAATTTTTTTTAAATTTTTTTTTAAATATAAAGAATGTATGTTTCTCAAAAGTCGATTTATTTTTTTACAAGATTTCCTAAATATAAAATTCTCCTAAAAAAGTTTTAGTTTTTTTGAAACTTTTTTTGAGAATTCGATCTCAATTAGGTATATGACAATAGCAATATCATATACCTTTGATTACAGCCCTTGGCTGCGCTGGGAAATAAATATTATTATTAATAAATAACAGGCAAAGAGAAAAATTTTTAATACTATTTTTATTTGATATACTAATTCTACTGTGTTATTAATTCCTTTTTACTTTACCACAACAAGGGCACCTATCTAAACATCGTGCAATACGCATCGTGAGAATAAACCGTAAAGTGGAAATCGAATCAGGCACATGCCTCACTGCGCGCCCCGCTTCCTCGAGGCTTGTAATCTTCGGGTAATCTAACCGTTTCTGGTTTAGTCCATTTTTTTTTAGAATCCATATGCTCCAATCTCCAAGTCATTAAAAACACATAAGATGCGATGCATAAAGTAGCATGATGATGAAATCCCCGCCAATTCCGGCCTTCGAAATGGGTTAATCCAAATTCCTGTTTTAGTTCTTCATAATCCCGTTCTATTCTCCAGCGCATTTTTATTACATTCACAAGTTCTTTAAATGAAATGTCTACCGGCATTGTAGACAACCAATATTTAGCTGGTTCATTATCGCCTTTAGGCCATTCGATAACCAGCCATTCTTCATCACGAATCTCATCTCGCAAGAAATCTTTATTAGCGGAATGGACTCGAATTCTCGCGAAATATGAAAATAATTTTTTATTTGTGCCTTCGCGCCATGTAATCTTTCTGTATTCTTCTCTGGGTATTTCTAATGCAACATCCTTTACTGATTTCGGCTTGTGCTCAGGATCGCGTCTTAAATTAACAGGCTTTCTTCCTCTCCCTTGCCATTCCTTCGGTGCTAATGGCTCATTTCCCGATGTCCATACTGTGGTTCCGGGCTTAATCCCTAAAGCGTATAACAATCCTTCAGCACTTAATTCTTCCCTGAACTTCGTATTATCTCCATATCCGGGATCAGACAGAGCTATTCCTACCGGGATATTGGCTCTTTTAGCGTTCTTTATCTGTTCTATAGCTATTTCAGGTTTCGTCTTAAAAGTAATATTATCAGGCACTCCGGCTTTTTCACATCTCACAGGATCATCCGTCCATTCCTTCGGTAAATATAACTTATAATCTATCGGAATACTGCCAAGATCAGTCGCTAATGACAGGCTTACTGCTACCTGGCAATTTTCCTGTTTTCCATACTGGCCGAGATATTGGTGTGCTACTCCTACAGAATGTTTTCCTTTCTTTCGATATCCGGTATCATCTACTATCCAATAAGTCCTCTTCTCTCCTGTCTTAAGAAATGGTATGCCCCATTGATATGCCCGTGATAATATGTCTTTATCCGACCATTCAGAATCTGCTACAAAATGATGCAATGATTGGTGTTTCGATCTTACATTGTATGGATCATTTTGTGCCGCTATTGGTTCTATGCTTTTCCTCTCCAAGGGCAGCATTAGTCCTTTGCAGTAATCTATTAGGCTTATATTCCTGTCTGAGTGCCCTAATCCTTCACATAAATACTCCAGATATTTTTGATATTGATAATATATTTCCATTTGACATTCCTCCCGATATTCTTTCTGATTATATCGGTAGGTTTGCTAATTTTATTAACACAGTAGAATTAACAAGGTATTATTTATAACTAATATTTTCTTCTCTGTGTAACCATTAAAAAATTAACTTAGCAAATTATCCTTAAATTTTTAAGGATTTTCGTCAATAGTAGTACAGAGGTCACGGAGAATTCTCGGAGAGCACGGAGATTTTAGAAAATATTAATAAAAAAATATTTTATTTCTCTATGATTCTTTTTAAAACTCTGTGTACTCTGTGTAATAATAAAAAAATCAAACTGTGTAAATTATCCTTAAATTTTTAAGGATGTTTGTTGATA
>CAZEKO010000273.1:0-3198 GCA_964512775.1 uncultured Bacteroides sp.
TAATCGGGACCATACAATCGCAATGATGGTCAATGCTACGAGTCAATATATGTGCAGCCAGCGTTGTAGCACCGGCAGAGGCAGCCACAGCTTTAATCCGCGGATCCGCTGCTGCAATAAACCAGCTTTGAGAACCTCCCCCGGAAGTACCGGTTACTCCAAGTTTCTCCGGATCAACTTCAGTCCTTCCAGCCAGCAGATCTAAAGCCCGTATGGCATTCCATAGCTCTATGCCTGCAGGAGTATATCCACGGCTGTACCAGTTGAACCATCCTTTATTATAGCACCCATGGTGCTCTCCTCGTACCTCACCAAGTTGTATGGTCTCAATGATCAGGCAGACAAATCCCAGTTGGGCATACTTTCTGGGATACTCCTGGTAATAAACCTTCTGGGTTTCTGCATGTCCGCAGACATATAAAATTGCAGGTACAGGTTTCCTGATCTTATCAGGTATATATAAGTTTGCCGGAACATACAAACCCGGAAGCGATTCGTAATAAAGTTTTTCAATCCGGTATCCTTTACCCCGGATTGTTCCGGTAATATGGACATTCAATTCAGGCCTGGTACCTTTGAACGGCATATAATTCAGACCTATACTTTCAATGAATTCGTTGTACCGTTCTGGTCTTATTTTTTTCCAATCTTCCAGTGAATTAATATCAGAAAGGGCATTATCTGATATTTCTTCAGCCACCTGCATAAGGTAATTGCGGATATTGTTTGACTGGTCGGTAGCAGAAGTGGTTTGTAACGGGATATCCTGTGCCTCTATAAAATGAGATAAAATGAGGAAACAGAAGAGGGTCGGAAGTTTTACGAGTAGTTTCATTATAGTAATAGTTATAAGACTCCCGGTTTGACAACCGGGAGTTACTTCAGGTTATTTTCAAAGCGGCGTCTCTGTCAAGGAAAAGCACGGTATCAGGATGTGTACGAAGCACTGATGCCGGGCAGACTGTAGAAATCTCACCGTAAAGTGTGTTGAATACTGCTGTTGATTTGCGCTCATCAGGAACAACGCAGCTGATCACTTTGCTTTTCATAATTGCCGGAATTGTCAGGCTCAGAGCTTCCTCTGGCACATCCCTGAGAGTCGGGAACCAACCCTCACCAAGTTGTTGCTTCCGGCAGGCTTCATCCAGCTGAACTACCTTCACCCAGTGAGGATCATTAAAATCAGCCACGGGAGGATCGTTAAATGCAATATGTCCGTTTTCTCCTATCCCGATGCATGCAATATCCACAGGATGGCTCTTCAGTAGGGTTTCATAATTTCTGAGTTCCGCTTCAATATTTTGAGAATCCCCGTTCAGGAAATGAATCTGATGTGGCTTCACTGAATCAAGAATACGTTCCTTCAGGTATTTTCGGAAGCTGGCCGGGTGCTGGTCTGATAAACCTATATACTCATCAAGATGAAAAACGGTAATTTTTTTCCAGTCGACGTGCTTTTTCTTTAAAGCTTCCAGGAAGGGAAACTGAGATGTCCCGGTTGCAAGGATCATGTTCGCATATCCATTTTTCTTAATTGCTTCCTGAAGGTGCCATGAAACAAAATCGGCAGAAGCATCGCCCATTTCAGCTTTATCATTATAAACTCTGACATGCAGTTTATCTATTTGAAAGGATTTGACCGGATGTTTCATTTTTTAGCAGTTTTAATATTATTTGCCGGACTCATAGACAACATCGCCAGCCACAATTGTTTTTAATATTTCAATTTTATTATTATTCAAAGTAAATAAAATAATATCAGCTCGCATTCCGGTTTTAATTTTTCCCCGATCTTTAAATCCGAAAAGAATTGCAGGATTGGTGCTGGCCATCCGTATTGCCTGCCTCAGGCTGCACCCTGTAACTTCCATAATATGTCCGACTCCTTTGGTTAAAGGCGATGCAGAGCCATATAAAACCTTTTGTGCAGGATAGAACATCATTCCTTCAGGAGTAAGTTGGACTGTGTCTCCCGTGGATGTAATATATTCACCAGGAGCCATTCCTGCGTAATTGGTGACATCAGAAATAATAATTGTTTTTTCAGGTCCTTTGACTTTATAGAATACATTAATTTCTTCAGGTCGCAGATGAAAGCCATCGCAGATTATGCTGATCATCAGACGGTCATCTGACAACTGTGGCCATAGTGGATTAACGTGCCTGTTTATCATATTGGCACATCCATTCCCCAGGTGAGTTGCAATCCTGGCCCCTTTGGTGACGGCTTCTTCAATAATTTCAGCAGATGCGTTATGATGCCCAAGCCCAACAATAATTCCCATTTCCTGGCAGCGGGATATGAATTCCATTGCCCCTTCAATTTCGGGAGCCATGGTGACCTGCAAAATGTTTTTTCCTGAAGCTTCATAAAGTTTCATAAATTCTTCCCAATCGGGTTTCTTCACATATTTAGCAGGATGAGCCCCTCTATAACCATCTTCCGGGGAAATATATGGTCCTTCGAGATGAAAGCCCGGGATAGAACCGCGTATATCGGGATCTTCTTTAGCCTTTGCAAGAATCGCAAAATTCTTTAAAAGAGTATCCGGACTATTTGTAGTCAGAGTTGGCAAATAAGTTGTGACACCGGCTTCCCACAATGCATGAGTAGCTTTCTTAATACCCTCCAATGTCAGCCCTCCACCACTGAAAGAGAACGAAACTCCCTGGTAGCCATTTACCTGTGAATCTATAAGTCCGGGAGCAATGTAAATATTTTTATTTTCGCCGGATAATGCTTTTATTCTGGTGATTTTCTTTATTTTACCACTGACAATTTCAATAGAAACAGGTGATTGATCGGTATATAAAAGTCCTTCTATCTTTTGATCTGTTTCCATTTTAGTTCCACATCCTGATAAAATTATTACGACAGTTGATAAACAAATTAATTTTAAAATTTTCATCATCATTTTTTATTAATAGTAAATCAGACTTAAATAATATAATGACATACACTCATGAAAAATTAAATGTAAAATATTTCAGAAAATTAAGAAAATTGTAATTTAATGCGAAAGAAAAACGAAATAGTTCCGGGTTCCAGGTTCCGGGTTCTAAGTTATTATAATTAAATTAATACTATTTATGAAAGATACATTGATTATTATCGCCGCGGTTCTTTTGATCTGTTTGAATTCATGTACAACCTCAACGATTAATCCTGAGCCGGTCAATCCTAATGCTTCTCCGGAA
>CAZEKO010000274.1:0-1445 GCA_964512775.1 uncultured Bacteroides sp.
ATTATCATCGGACAGGCCTGTGAGTTTGATTATTCCGGAACACAGGCATGCAAGGCATTACGTTCACTGGGTTACAAGATTGTACTTGTCAATTCTAATCCTGCCACCATCATGACAGATCCGGATATGGCAGATGTAACCTATATTGAACCTTTGAATGAATATGCTTTAACGGAAATAATTAAAAAGGAAAGGCCTGATGCCCTGCTTCCAAATCTGGGTGGACAAACCGGTTTGAACCTGTCTTCTTTGCTTGCGAAAAAAGGGATCCTGGATAAATATGGTGTTAAAGTAATAGGCGTTAATGTTGATGCAATTGAACGGGGGGAAGACCGTACAGCTTTTAAGGAAACCATGAACCGGCTTGGAATTGACATGCCAAAAAGCAAAGCGGTGAATACCGTTGAAGATGCTGAAAGAGTAGCTGCAGAACTTGGATATCCTGTGGTGATCAGACCGGCCTATACGTTGGGTGGCACCGGTGGCGGAATTGTTTACAACATTGAAGAATTACGCACTATTGCCAGCAGGGGATTATCGGCAAGCATGGTGAACCAGGTACTCGTTGAGGAATCTGTCCTGGGATGGGAGGAACTGGAGCTGGAAGTGGTGAGGGATGCTAAAAACCAGATGATTACCGTATGTTTTATTGAAAATGTCGATGCTATGGGAGTACATACAGGCGATTCATTCTGCACAGCTCCCATGCTGACTATTGACCCGGAACTTCAAAAACAATTACAAAAATATTCGTATGACATTGTCGAGGCTATCGAGGTTATCGGGGGCACCAATGTTCAATTTGCCCATGATCCGGTTACCGGGAAGGTGGTGGTTATAGAAATAAATCCCCGTACTTCCCGTTCCTCAGCCCTTGCATCCAAGGCCACGGGATTTCCAATCGCGTTTATATCATCCCTCCTGGCAGGTGGACTTACTATGGATGAAATACCTTACTGGCGTGACGGTACTTTGGAAAAATATACTCCATCGGGGGATTATGTTGTGGTTAAATTTGCACGGTGGGCATTCGAAAAATTTGATAACCTTAGAGATAAGCTTGGAACACAGATGCAGGCAGTAGGGGAGGTCATGAGTATCGGAAAAACTTATAAGGAAGCCCTGCAGAAATCCATACGTTCTCTGGAAATAGGGCGTTATGGACTGGGATTTGCCAAAGACTATAATAAAAAATCCCTGGATGAACTGATGATCCTGCTTACCCATCCATCCAGTGAGCGTCAGTTCATTATGTATGAGGCATTGCGAAAGGGAGCAAATGTTGAGGATCTTTATAAAAGGACGCATATCAAACCCTGGTTTATTTCTCAGATGAAGGAACTGGTGCAACTTGAAGAGACCATATTGAAATATGAGTGGAAATCTTTGCCGGATGAGATCTTTGTACAGGCTAAGAAAGATGGTTTTGCTGATAAATATTTATC
>CAZEKO010000274.1:1545-3187 GCA_964512775.1 uncultured Bacteroides sp.
TTCAGTTTGGTGGACAAACACCCCTGAATATTGCCGGTGAACTTGCTGAAGCAGGGGTAAAAATACTGGGTACTTCGCCCGAGGCTATTGATCTGGCAGAAGACCGTGACCGTTTCAGGCATGTTATTGATAAGATGGGAATTCCTCAGCCCAAATCTGGTATGGCAAGTACACTGGAGGAAGCTCTTAAGATAGCAGAAGAAATAGGTTACCCTTTGATGGTGAGACCTTCTTATGTACTGGGTGGCCGTGCAATGAAAATCATTCTTGATGAAGAAATGCTTGAGGAATATGTAGCTAAAGCAGTTGGTGTTTCTCCCGACAGACCTCTGTTGATTGACTATTTCCTGGAGGATGCAATTGAAACTGAAGCCGATGCTTTATCAGATGGTAAAGAAGTGTATGTTCCGGCAGTCATGCAGCATATTGAATATGCCGGGATCCATTCCGGAGATTCTGCATGTGTAATACCACCGGTTATCATCCCCATAGAACAGCAGGAGCTTATCAAAGAATACACAAAAAGAATAGCTACTGAATTGAATGTGGTTGGATTAATGAACATGCAGTTTGCCATTTATGAAGGCATTGTTTATATACTGGAAGCAAATCCGAGGGCATCGCGCACAGTCCCATTGGTATCTAAGGTGTGCAATATCCCTATGGCAAAAATTGCCACTCAGTTATTATTCGGAAAAAAACTGGCTGATTTTAAATTAAGGGACAGAAAATTCCCCCATTTTGGTGTCAAGGAGGCAGTTTTTCCATTTAATATGTTTCCTGATGTTGATCCGGTATTAAGTCCCGAAATGCGTTCAACAGGAGAAGTGTTGGGTTTAGCTGAAAGCTATGGACTGGCATTTTTTAAATCACAGGAGGCAACTCAGACCGCTCTCCCAGTTGAGGGTACTGTCCTAATAACTATCGCCGAAAGAGACAAGCAGAAGATCCTTGAATTTGCCAGGAACTTCAGGGACATGAAATTTAAAATACTGGCAACAGGAGGTACAAAAGTTTTCCTTGAAGAAAATGGCATTCAATGTGAATATATTAAGAAGGTACATGAAGGAAGGCCAAATATTGTGGATGCCATAAAAAATGGAGAGATAGACCTGATCATTAATACACCTGCCGGGAAAACCAGCGAGTATGATGATTCATATATCCGCAAAAACGCAATAAAATATAAAGTTCCTTATATAACCACCACTTCAGCTGCACTTTCTTCAACCAGAGGAATTAAAGAACGCAGGAACGGAGCATATAAGGTAAAATCCCTGCAGGAATATCATCTTGGAATAAAGGATAAATGAACCAGGGTATATCTATCCATTCTTTCATCCTTTTAAATAAATGTTAATAAAAAAATATTTGCAAAAGTGACATTTTTTTAACCTATTTTTGCGCTTTATTTTTACAAAGAAAAGTGAAGAAATTCTTGAGGAAATTCGGTAAACCCCTGGTTTTTACTGCAGCGGGAGTGGCTATAGGCTTTGCCTATTGGCGATTTATAGGTTGTAAATCCGGTACCTGTCCTATTACATCTAACTGGCATACCAGTACCCTCTTGGGCGGACTCTTTGGATTTTTAATAAGTGGTACCAGTAAAGACAATAAATCTGAAAAATCTACGTAATAAAAG
>CAZEKO010000275.1:0-3185 GCA_964512775.1 uncultured Bacteroides sp.
TGCAACAAGGTGTCCCGTCTTTGGCCGGTTAATCCTGAATGATATCCTGACATCTATTCTGTAGTAATCATTATACCTTTCCTGGTATACCCTGGAATAATCATAGACTGTTCTTCCCTGTTCCTGTGATGCCTCGACATCAATCGGAATACTTCGTAATCCTCCGGCCCAGACAGCTTTCAAATCGGCAGAAAGGGCATTTTGCCCAGGCAACTTCCATTCATATCCCCCCAGCAAATTCAGTATAAAATTTCCATTATAGGCGGTGTTCCTGATTTTATTATCACTTGCTTTGTATTTTGAATCATAAACCGACAGCGTGGCAAGCCAGTAATAATTGCCGGAAAAGAAATGTTCAAATGTCAGCTCCAGTCCCAGGTTCCGTCCTGTACCTTTATTAACGAGACTATCATAATCACCGTAGGTAAAACTGCTGCCATAATTGATCATTGAAATAAAGGAGGGGCTTCTTTTTATTGGAATGTCAAACAGCCATTGATAATATGCTTCTGCCTTGATCCTGAGGTTGGGATTGAACAGATGTTTAAAGCTAACAACAACATGGTGGCTTCTTGAAAAACCCAGTTTTCTGTTGCTTTCCTCATATATCCTGTTTGTTGTATCAATGAGGGTTTTTTCAAAATAAACCATCCTTTGCATCATCTGGCTGTGCATTCCATATCCCAGGCTCAGGGATTGCTTTGAACTCATGTCCCAGTTGATGCTGAACCGTGGTTCAACTACTACCTGGCGGTTAAGTGAGATCTGCTGATGATGCAATCCTGCAATAAAATAGCACTCGTCTGTAAATCCGTGTTTCCACTGCAGGTATGATTGTATAAGCATCAGGCCGTTGCGGATTTGCAGTGTATGATAATAATCATTTGTAACGGGAGAATAAATACTATCCCGGTAGTTCAGACCAATCAGGTCAAGGTTAATTCCGGCAAAGGTGATATTCGCAGCACTGAACTTTTTTCTGATTTCAGTTGCAAAAGTATATTTTCCTTCAAGGTACCTGGCCCAGTAGAAGTCTTCCCGCAATCCATTCCTGTTCAGGCTATCCACCTCATGATCCCTTGCAACAGAGAATGCCATACTACTTTTTAATCTGAGTGTCGGATTAAAAAAATGAACATGCGAGAATCCTAGAACAGCGACTGTAGTAGCAATCCTGGTTATTTCATTTTTACCGTTTTCATTCTCTTCTACTGTAATGTGATTTTCACCTCCCAGTCCAAAGATGGACCACTTTCCTGCTTTTCTGCCGGGAAGGTCAACTTTGAACGAAAGATCCTGGTAAAAAGGTATTGCTCTCACTCCAATATTCAATCCAATTGCATGCAAAGCTGCAAGGGTGGAATACCGGTAATGTGCTATGTATGAACCATCCTGCCTGTTTTTAAGCAAAGGACCTTCGAGGCCAAACTCAAATCCATTTAAACCAGCCTGTACCGTATATTCTCTGTTCTGATTATTCCCGCTGCGCAGCCTCATATCGAAAACTCCTGATAATGCATTTCCAAATTCAGCCGGAAACGCACCTGTATAAAAATCCGAATTACTCAATACATTATTGTTAAGCATACTGATGGGACCGCCTGATGAACCAATCGCACCAAAATGGTTGGGATTTGGTATATTGATCCCCTCCAGTCTCCATAAAAGTCCTAAAGGTGAATTCCCCCTGATTATGATATCATTTATCTGGTCTGCACCCCCCATAACACCGGCAAAATTCATGGCCATTCTTGCAGGATCCCCAAGGCTTCCAGCGTATTTTTCCGTTTCTTCCACCGTGAACGACCTTGCACTGACAACAGCCATTTCATTCAGTGGCTGATCCTTTCGGACCTTCGCCCTTACAACCACTTCCAGCTCAAAAACTTTTTCTTCAAGTTCAATGGTGATTATCAATTCTTTAGCTGAGACAAGACTCAAGCCTGTTACCGACTGAGTGTGATACCCAAGATATTCAGCACGGATCCCTATTCTTCCAACAGGAATATTCCGAATTATAAATTTTCCTTTTACATCAGTCACTGTTCCAATGAAGGGATCTGAATCAATTATTACAACAGCAGCTCCGATAAGCGGTGCACCAGTGATCTTATCAACAACGGTTCCGATAATGTTCTGGGTCAGGATTTTTTGTGCAGGCAGATTAAAACAGGAAAAACAAATAAAAACCGCTCCTGTAATTAATGAAAACCTGTATTTTATCAATCCTGAAATGCTCAAGAGAATGAAATTAGAAGTCAATCTTTAAAGGTACAAAATTGCCTGATCTCATGAAATCTTCTCCCGAACCCGGCCGGCGTAATGTCATATCCCAGACCGATCAGTTCGGTAGGTCCGTTATACCATGAAATTTCCTCAACAGAGGTGGTACTGAATCCGGATTGAATTTTCACTTTTTTACCATCATCAAGCATCACAAATCCTTTCAGCCGGATCATTTTTTTTTCTACTTCCAAAAGGAACAACTTAAGACCTTCTTTTGAAACCGGTCGTGATGTCTTCAAAACTACGGTAGAAATTTCCGCCCGTCCTGAAGGAATATTATTTGCATGTTGTTTTGCCCGCAGGAATGCTATCCTTTCATCAATCATAAATTCGGCTGAAAAATCAACATCAATATCACAATAACTGGCTTCTTTTATTTTAGCATCCGGATTAATAAGTGAGATCTCCTTCCTGATATCTGGCACATTAACTTTCCCCAGGTCTGTTTTATTAATTATCAGGGTATCTGAGATCATAACCTGCCTTTTAAGCCGGTCAATCATCCTGCCTGTCTTTAAATAATTCAGAGAATCTATTATACACCAGATATGAGCCAGATAAATCTTTTCTGAAATTTTATCATGCTGCAACAACTCGGCAATGCCTATGGGATCTGAAAGACCAGAAGCCTCCAGAATTATAATCTCAGGTTTGTATTTATCAACAAACGATGCGAGGGAATCTATGAAGTTCGCCAGAAGGCAAATGCAGAATACAGAGCCGTTATTGATTTCCAAAATCTCAAATTTCATTCCCGTGGATCTGAGTTCTTCTGTATCAATATTTGCGCTCGCATATTCATTCTGGATGATTCCAATTCTCCTTCCATCCGAAAATTTCTCTAATAGTCGTTTTATGAAGGTTGTTTTCCCGGAACCAAGAAATCCAGTAACTACGAT
>CAZEKO010000276.1:0-3180 GCA_964512775.1 uncultured Bacteroides sp.
CTGTCTTTCTTTTCGCCCTCTTTTTTATCTTTTAATTTCCCCTTATTGTTATCAGTAGAATCGGGGTGTGGATTTGAGCTTTCTTTAGATTCAGCAAGAGAGAAAATCAATCGACTGGAGATATCTGTCATATGTTCATTTCCAGCTTCAATTGTTATAGTATAATTTCCTGTCAGTGAATCTGTTTCTTTTTTATTCCAGCCGACAAAAACAGCTCTTGTATCCTGCTCTCCCCATTTCAATGGTACCATACTTTCTTTCCATACAGTCAGATTTGAGGTTGAAATTTCCCCCGTCTTCGATGTGGTCGTCTTAAGGTTAATATCTTCCTCAAAAGAACAGACATATTTGCAATTTGAATCCTCGTATTGATTCAGGAAGATAGTTTTCGGCAGCCATTCAAGGCCTGTCCGGTAATCCCGGAATAGTTCCAGGTAATCTGATTTCTGGTAAAGAGTTGCTTCCAGAAATGCTGAAATATATACCATTGCAATTTTCTTTTGTTCTTCTTCAGGTATAAGCTGCTTCCTGTTGTAAAGTGCTATTCCCGGATATCCTACATCATTTCTCCGCCATACAGTATTAAACTGCCCGTGATTAGCTCCCCATATATACAGACCTGCTTTTACGTGGAAATCATCATCTGTAAATTTAATCCGTTGATATTGTCTTGCCCCATGATAGGATTGCATGTCCATATCATGTGAGCCCTGTAAAACAAAATAATTGACATTATTGAAGAAAGTTCCTGTTCTTGCTGGTTTATACTGACCATCAACGGGGGCAATTGCTATTACTGACCTGATGTCATATCCAAAATTGAATTCAACCGTTGCATCATCAGGATAAAATGGGAGCTGATTAAGTGCTGCAGCAATAGCAACTGCTTCACCACCTCTCGAATGCCCTATCAGGGCTATTTTCCCAAGGTCTGCTTTTCTATAAAAAGGATTGATGGTATCGTTATTCCAATTGTGCCATAATTCAAGATGTTTCAATAACAGCCAGGCTCTGCAGTCATTCTCTTCTTTAAGACTTTTAAAGATATTTGACCATGCCCCGTTAAGGAAATTTTCGTCTACTGAAGCAAAAATGAATCCCCGGCTGGCCATCAGCCTGCCCAGGTACTCATAACCAGGATCTGAATAATCCCTGTCCATATGATTTCCATGGACAATCAAAACAAGTGGAAACGGTCCTTTGCCACCTGGATACCATACTCTGGCATTCAAGGGAAGGGATTTTTCATCAAACCCCCAATACCTTGTCCTTGCCCAGCCATTAAATTTATCCCAGTTAGAAACGAAACGACTTCCATCCACCGAATCAGTTATAATATTGGCATTCCTGCCATACTCCTCGCGGTGAAGATCCTTTCCACTTCCATAACATAATTGAAGGACATCATAATTACCCTCTTCAGAAGGATCAGGAAGTGTAATATGAACCGGCCTGTAATCCGATTTCATAGCAGCATTTTCAGGTACCTCAGTTTTTTCCCCTTCATTGAGCAGCCAGTACGATCCGTAAACTAAACCAGTTAGGCCAATAGTCAAAAAGATAATATTCAGAATATTATTCAGAGGACGTTTCCTTTTCCAACCTTTGGTTATAAGCATTCCTGCAGTACCTGCAATAAATGAAGCTGATAAAATTGTTATTGCAATTATCAGTAATTTTCCTGTCAGGGTCGCTGGCCAAAAAAACATTAAAATAACCACTGCTCCTGCTAATACCCATTTATAAATATTTGGGATAATACTGAGAAATTTTAATAACAAGAAAAAAACCAGTGCAGCGATAGTTCCGGTAACCGTGAAATAAAGGATTGACAGGCCTGAAATAAGGATACCAAGCTTATCTGAATAAAGGATTGCCAGGATTAATAAAAATATCAGAATTATTATCACGACCCCAACTGATGCACTTTTCCATGCTATAGAATTAGGCGTTAATGCTTTTCTGATCCCTCCAAATATATTTCGAATCCTCCTGGTCATTGAATGAATCCTCCCGGAAAAGCCTTTTCTTTTTTTCCCGGTGTAATTTTTTTTGTTCTTCATATTTAATGCATAATATTCTACAAAGCAAAAAGTATTTTAAGTTACATAATTAAATCCATAAATTTTAAACTATTTTCGATTCATGCTTTAATTAATTCTCACTCTATCAAGCCGGATAATATTTTGATAAGTATATAATCTCTCTCCTGAAATTCAAAAAAATTCTGTTAAAGAGTGTTAAAAACATTGATATTTATATATAGATTTATCATATTCGCAATTGTTTTTTTCAGAAGAAATAAAAATTACTTTAAGTATGGATATCAGAATTGAGAATTTAACAAAGAAATTCGGCGGCCAGCGTGCCGTTGATAATATTTCATTTGAAGTTAAAACGGGGGAAATTCTTGGTTTTCTCGGTCCTAATGGTGCCGGAAAAACCACCACCATGAGGATTATAACCAATTATCTTGTAGCAGCTGAAGGAGAAGTTTATATTGGTGGAAAATCCATAAAGGATAATGCGGAAGAATTGAAAAAACATATCGGTTATCTTCCTGAAAATAATCCTCTTTATCCGGATATGCCGGTCATTGATTACCTTGAATTTGTAGCTCTGCTCCAGGGAATTCCAAAAGAAAAGATTACAGAACGCATAATCGAAATGGTAAAAATTTGTGGACTTAATTCAGAGAAACATAAAAAAATTGGTGAGCTGTCGAGGGGTTACAGGCAAAGGGTTGGCCTTGCCCAGGCTATGATCCACGATCCAGATATACTTATTCTGGATGAACCGACATCCGGATTGGATCCTAACCAAATTGCTGAGATCAGGAAGTTAATTCGTGAGCTTGGAAGAGAAAAGACAGTAATCCTTTGCTCTCATATTCTTCCGGAAGTTGAAGCAACATGTGACAGGATTCTTATCATAAACCGTGGAAAGATTGTAGCTGATGGTACTCCTGAAAATTTGCGAAAACAGGCTAAAGGACAGGAAATCCTTATGGTCAGAATTGAAGATGGTGCCCAGGATGATATTTTTCAGGCCCTGCAGAATTTACCTTCAGTCGCAATGGTTGATTTTGCTGACAGGCAGATGAATCGTTTTGAAATTCACAGCCATCCGGATGTAAGTTCCAAGAGAGAAATTTTCAATCTATGTGTCAAAAATAAATGG
>CAZEKO010000277.1:0-1950 GCA_964512775.1 uncultured Bacteroides sp.
TAATTCTCTCCGACTCTTTTGGGCTCATTTCATCAAAGGATCTTTACCTCTATAGACGAAACAATACGAATAATATTTTAAAATTTTGTTTATTTTGGTTAATAATTCTCATTTAATGCGCACCCTGCAAGAAATATTCGCAAGAAATAATTGGATTTTTTATTTAATCATTGTCCTTCTCCTTTTTCCGGCATTACTAATAAATATTGGAGTTCTTCCATTTATTGATGATGAATCAATCAGAGCGCTGGTATCTATGGAAATGATCTTTTCCGGTGATTATATTACTCCTACAATTGCAGATGAGTTATATTTTAAAAAACCGCCTGGATTTAACTGGCTGGTTGTTCTATTCTATAAAGTATCGGGAAATTTCAATGATGCGACTTTAAGATATGTATCTGTCTTTTCATTATTAATATACGGCTTTATTATTTACCAGTTTAGTAATGAACATCTTGGGAAAAGGAATGCGATTATGGTTTCCCTGATGTTTATAACCTGTGGCAGAATACTTTTTTATGATTCTTTTTATGGACTGATTGATATTGCCTATTCTGCGCTGGTTTATATGAGTATTATGCTGATATGGCACTACTTTAAAAAAGAATATTTCCTTCTTTTATTTCTTGTTTCCTATGGTTTAACAGCAGTTACATTTCTCATGAAGGGATTACCTTCTATATATTATCAGGGTGTATCGCTTCTGGTTATATTTATTTCAGAAAAAAAATTCAGAAAATTATTTTCATGGAAGCACTTGTCAGGAATTCTTCTGTTTGTTGGCATTATAGGTTTGTATTATACATTATATCTTGAAAAGAATCCCGGGAATTTTCAAAAAATCTTTCAGGTCCTGTTTACTGAATCTTCAGAAAAAACAGCATTAGGTTTTAATGTAGCGGCTACTGTAAAATATTTTCTTACTTTCCCATTCCAGTTCATTTATCATTTTTTGCCATGGACGATATGGATTATATATTTTTTAAGAAAGGATATCCGGCAAATAATCTTCAAAAATCCATTCATCCGTATTAATCTGTATTTATTCATTTTTAATATCCTGATTTATTGGTTTTCACCCAATACTTTTGCCAGATATTTATTCGTCCATGCACCTATGATGTTTATAATCCTGGTTTATTTACATCAGATACATAAAGAAGAAAACACCCTTCATTTTAGATCGCAAAATATAATATTTCTTTGTATGGGCGTTATATTGGTTTTAGTACCTTTTTTCTATCCTGTTCTGAATATTACGAAAGATGTTCCTCATGCTGTATTGAAATCTATTGTATTGATTTTATTATCAGCGGTGTCCCTTATGTTTTTGATTCGGTTTAAAAATCAAAAGCTTTTAATCGTTGTAATGATGTTACTTATTGGTCGGATCGGATTTGACTGGTTTATTTTTCCTTCCCGGGAAAAGACCAATTTATTATCACAGTGCAGGGATGAAGCTATCACGGTTGGCAAAGAAACATTAGGACATGATTTACACCTGTTGCGTGGAATACCTATGTCCACCCATCCACTTTATTATATCAGCCGTGAAAGAAAAGAACAACTTAAATGGACAGACGATATATCAGACCCGGAGGCATATTATGTCATTGATGAATCTACCTTTAATGGTCCGGAATATGATAAATATTTTGAATTCCATCTCAGATATAACATGGTACCTATAAGTGTAGTAAAATTTAAACATGAAGTGAAGGAAAATTTTTAGTCATCATTTAATTTTAGCAGGATTAAGGCTATAGTAGATGCCGAACAGGGAAACGAAAACTGATATAAGATAAAACATCAAACTCAGAGCTACAGATATTTCTACATTAAGTTTTAAAATACCAGCGCCATAAAGAAAGGTTAATTCACGTAATCCCATTCCACCAATGCTTATTGGCAACATGGCAACAATTGAAGAGATCAAAAAAAGAAACA
>CAZEKO010000277.1:2050-3173 GCA_964512775.1 uncultured Bacteroides sp.
CATGCCTGTAAGTACTTATTACCTCAATGAAATTGATTTTTGAGAAAACATAGAACAGTGCTGCAGCAGAAATAAATAATCTGATTATTAGCTTCAGATAATTCTTTAATTTATTCTTATCCACAAGTTGTAATACTTTTAATCTTATAAGGTTTTTTATTTTTTATTTCAAAATAATTTCTGACTTGCAATTCAGCCACAATTCCAATAGTTATCAGTTGTATCCCCAAAATGACGAGTAAAATACCTAAAAGGAGTAACGGCTTTCCCCAGATATCCCGCCCCATGAATTTTAATATTAGCAAATAAATATTTATTGCAGCGCCAATTAAAAAAATCAGAAAACCTGCATTGCCAAACAAGTGCATTGGATGTTGCATATATCTTTTCATGAAAATCATAAGTATCAGGTCACTAATTACCCTGGTGGTCCTTCCCATACCGTATTTTGACTTTCCATGGATCCTTGGATGATGATTTACTGTCACTTGCGTAATACTGGCCCCTTCAAAGCTCGCCAGAACCGGAATAAATCGGTGTAATTCACCATATAAACCAAGATTCTTAGCAAGGTCGGCCCTGAAAACTTTCAGGGTACAACCATAATCTTTGATCTTGATATTTGTTGTTCTACGGATGATAGCATTTGCAATCCTGCTGGGTAATTTCCTGAATAGGAAGCTGTCTTTCCTGTTTTTTCTGATCCCGGCAACCAGGTCCCAGTCTTCTTTTTCCGCCAGGTCAATCATCATGGGAATATCGGCAGGATCATTCTGCAGATCTCCATCAATGGTAACAATAAATTCACCGCTCGCATGTTCAATACCTGCAGCTAAAGCTGAACTCTGACCATAGTTTTTCTTTAGTTCAATAAGAATAATCCTTGAGTCATTTAAAGATTTGATTTTTAATTTTGTTTTATCCGTCGATCCGTCGTCTACAAATATCACCTCATAATCAAAGTTTTTAAGAGCATCAGAAATCTTTCCAGCAAGGATTTCAACGTTTTCTTCCTCGTTGAAAACGCTTACTATTAAAGATAATTTTTTCATACCTGAATATTTAGAATCTTAGATTGGTTGGAAATAAAACAAAGTTATTGTTTTATTGTATTTGATTTTAG
>CAZEKO010000278.1:0-3170 GCA_964512775.1 uncultured Bacteroides sp.
TTTATACGATTAGCCGGGATATGTAATGTTATATTCGGTTCCATCTTCATAATTTACTGGATCGCATATGGTATAGCTCTGCCTGTTCAGGAATTAAAAACATCTATAGTACCCCTGGTATCTGATCCTGACTGGGTATGGGTCAATACAGTTGGAATAATAAGTACCTTATTCGGGATTATCGGATTAACCGGTTTGCACTATATTCAGATTGACAAGAAAAAATTTTATGGAACTGTTGGTTATTTTTTCGCTGTATTTGGTTTGATCCTTCTCGGCGGTCAATTACTATGGGAAACATTTGTTTGGAAAATACTTGTAAACAGTCAATCCAACTTATTGAATTTTGATGGGCCGGTATTTACTAATAAACCCCTTCTTGGTGTTATGATTACCGGAGGCCTGGTTTTCAGTGTGGGTTACCTGCTCATTGGTTTCGCCTGCCGGTTGTGTGATAAACTCCCGAATTTCGGTATACAGCTTTTCATCCTGGGAGCACCTCTTTTCGGCCTCGGGCCTCTTTTCGGTCCTCTGCAACAAATTATCAGAACAATAGGTATTGTTTTGTTTGCAACCGGGATAATATGGACTGGTTTAAGAATGGCCAGGATTAAATGAAAAAGGGCCGTTTGTGGCCCTTTCTCATTTTCAGTCATTTTATAAGACAGAGATATTCATACATCAATCACCACATCAGACTCCGCAATCTACATCTAATAAATTCTCATCCCAGCAATGCCAGTTAGCATCCCCGAAATGTTCCATTGATTTTACATTCCCGGCTTTAGTGGTTCTGTTCCACTCAATATTGATTGTATTGGTAGGAAAGGAAATCGTATAATATGCATCAAAATCTGTGTCCTTCGTTACACCATGTTCAATGTAGCCCCCATGTAAATCTACTGCAGGGTTTGTACATAGATATTTGATAGTGTAAATTTCTTGTTCCCAGTCCATTGTCCATGATACATTGAGAACCGGATATGCAATATCAGGGCTCTGATACAAATTCCAGATTGCACTGGTACGGTCATACCGGATTGTACCCTCAAACCATGTAAAATTCTCAAATCCTCCTATGCCGGATTTACTTACAATCATTTTCAGGGTAAATTCCTCATTGGAAATCCGATCTGAAACTAGTTTAACAGAATACGTCGCCTGATTAACAGTTACACTGTATAACCATTGCCAGGAATTGTCTCCAAGGTAAACAGCCTCATGATTGAAAGCTTCTGCATAGGCAGCTACCGGAAGGGCAACCGTAAGTAGCGCAGCTGCATTCCAGACTGCAACATTGAAAACTGCATAGGCAAAATTTTCATAGGACAAAACTGCTGATTTGTTTTGATGTATACTATCTTCAAAAAATGAAAAATCCATTAACAAAGCTTCCACTGGTGGCAATTCAGGAAGGTCATCCTTATCATCTTTTTTACAGCTATTTGATGTTATTAATATCAGAGCAACTAATAAAACAGATAAAATAGGCTTTAACTTAAATAATTTACTCATAGTTTTCAGTTTTTGATTTACAATAGTTTAAACGTAAAAACTTCAATTACGTTGCAAAGGTCGAAAAAAAAATTACAATAGCATAGAGCATGGGGCATGGAGCTTAGAATTTAGGGCTGAGAGTATAGGCCATTGGATTTGAAAATTTGCAGATTTGCATAATAAGATCCCAACTTAGGCAGGGAAAAGTCCGACAAATGGATTTTGCATCGCAAGCTCGCAAAATCCAAGTCTCACTGACTTTCAGACTCGTGTACTAGACTCGCAGACTTGTGGACTCTTATTTCGGGATCCAAATATCATCCGGGGTCAATCCACACTCCGTCACCATATCGATACAATACTCCAGCCTTCCCAGGTCATCTGCACCCCCATTGTTAGTCCCGAAAGTGAATTTGACGCCATTCATTTTGGCTCTTTTTATAAATTCCGGACTGGGTAATCTCAGTTTAGCATTAATTTCCAGAGCTACATTATTCTCCGCAAGTGCTTTGATAACACGATCCATTCTTTCCGGTGTCCAGAGCTCGTCATACCTTTCAGCTATTTCAGCAGGAAGATAAGTCGGATTGACATGAATATCTATTGGTTCATTATTCAGAATTTTCTCAATGCGGTCTACCAGTTGATCCATAAAATCCTGCGGATCGCCCACCTCGGTTTCTTCTTTGATCCAAAGTCGCATCCGTTTACCATTATCGTTCGTCCAGGTCATAGCATCTGTAAATACATAATCAAACTCATCTATTGTTTCTTTCCTGAACAGATCAAGCCATTCGCGACCTTCAGCCTGCATGGCGATCCAGGTTGCAGCAGGTTTCTTATAACTTTTAATGAATTCCTGAAGGGCTGAATCTGATTCAAAACCCATTTTCAAACCGCAATTAACCGCAAAGCCATAAGAAAAGCCATATTTCCGTGCATTTTCCAGCGCCTTTTCAGCAGTCAATCCCCCTTTCAGATGGGTATGTAAATCAATGAGAGGGATATTGGCTGCCGCAGTTTTAATAAGTTTGGCCTCAAATTCCGCATCTTCCTGAGGTGTACCCGGTGTGGGAAGGTCATCAGGTAACAGTTTAACTTTAATATCCTTATAATACACGGTGCTGCCCGGATCGTGACATTGCAATGCAAAAGTGCCGGTTGATAGCAATCTGCCTTTCATGTCATCAGGTCTGAAAGTATTATCAGGTTCTGTATAATCTACCATCAGTTCGTTGTTAATATAAATCTGAATGGTTTTTCCCTGGACAACAATATGATAATTGAACCACTCATCATTCCTGGCAGGAGTTTTCCAGACGTTACGGATAGCATAAAGGCTGCCGGTCATTTTATGTTCAATATATCCACCGGGTTCTGTTGGAGGAGCTGAATTAAAAACCTGACATTCATAACCTTTTGAAGGCCAGCCTTCCTGCTGGTATTCAGTATGGATATAAATGCCTGAATTGGAACCAGGTTTGGTTTTTACAGTAGCCATAAATTCAAAATTCCTGAAATTGTGATTATTTACATCACCGGCATAGAACAGATGGGATCGTGGTCCACTGGTTACAATGGCGCCATCCTCAATCTTCCAGGAATCAATGTTTTCAGAAGCCTGCCAGCCATCCAGTGTTTTACCATCGAAAAGAGAGATCCAGTCACCAGAA
>CAZEKO010000279.1:0-3164 GCA_964512775.1 uncultured Bacteroides sp.
TTCTGTAACTTTTAAATGTTAACTTCGTCATATACACGAAGACTTATAAGGAATGACAGTTGAGGAATACAACAATAGCGTTGATAATTATTCTGATGGAATATACCGGTTTATTCTCAGGAATATAAAGAACAGAGATACTGCCAGGGATATTGTTCAGGATTCATATGAAAAATTATGGAGAAAAATCAATCAGGTTTCTTTTGAGAAAGTAAAATCATATTTATACACAACTGCCTATCACACAATGATTGATAATATAAGAAAAAACAGGAGAACTGAATATTTTGGTGAAGTTGAGACTGATAATTTAATCCATTCCAGGCAATATACCGATTTACAGGAAATTCTACATGAAGCTCTTGACAAATTATCGGAAATACAACGTTCTGTTATACTGCTTAGAGATTATGAAGGTTACTCATATGAGGAAATAGGGGACATAACAGGTCTTAGTGAATCACAGGTAAAAGTATATATCTACCGTGGAAGAGTTTTTTTGAAAAATTATATCGGGAAGCTTGAATATATTATTTAAAGAAGATGAAGTTTAACAGGGAAAATTATGAAATATATGTTATTGATTTTCTGGAAGGAAAACTCACGGAAGAGGATCATAATTTGTTTATTGAATTTCTGAAGGATAATACCGATATATATGAAGAGGTTAAAAGTATCCGTAACATCCACCTCCAACCGGTTGATACACATTTCCCTGGTAAAAATAATCTGAAAAAAACTATCAGGACATCTGAATACAATGATGATTTTGAAAATTTCTGTATTGCAAGTCTTGAAGGGGACCTTGAACCTGATGAAAAACTAAACTTTGAATCATGGTTATTAAAAAATCCTGATAAATCATTTGAATATGAATCATTCAGGAAGGTTTACCTGAATGCAGATATGAATATTGTCTTCAGTCCTAAATCAAGATTAAAAAAACTATCAATTGTTCAAAAACGGATCAGGCTGGTGTCGATTCTTTCTGCAGCTGCAGTAACAATTTTTTTTATATTTTTTATCAAATCTGCTGACATAATTAACCATAATGTTATTACGGAAGACAGCAATAACGAATTAAAAATAACTACAGAACCTGAGAAACCTGTTCAAGAATTGAAACAGATAAATGTGGATACCAGCAAATCTCAGGAACAGGAATCAACAGATAATCAATTAGTTGAAACAGAATTGGGTAATGTCAGTATAGAAAAGCAGGCTACTCAACCTAAGCATAATTTATTATTAACTGGTAATGAATACATCAATGCCAGCAGAGAGCAGATATTAATTAAACCTGTATCACCTCTTCTTGCCAGAATCGAGATTCATAGTTCAGTCGGAAATGATTTACTACAACAACCTGATCGTGAAGAAAGCAGAACCTTCGATGATTATCAGACATTAGGGGAATTTGCTGGCGATAAAATTTTGAGGAATCTCTTATCTGCAAATGAATCAGATGGTCGGGAAAAATTGACATTCTGGGATCTCGCTTCAAATAGTATTGAAGGACTTAACAGAATGACAGATGGAGGTTATGCTCTGGGTAGGGAGACAAGCGAAAATGGAACTTTAAAACGGATCTCATTAGAAACGCCATTGCTTGGAATTTCAATTCCAATTAAAAATAAACACTCGCAGTAACATTTTTAACATCCTCTCCGTCTTATTATCAAAACACATAAATATGATAAATTTTATAAATATGAAAAGGACAGCTCTAATATTATTGACAGCAATGGCCTGTCAAATTGTTCTTTCTCAGGAACCTGATACTACAGCAGTTAATATTGGAAAGAAAAATATAATAACTGTTACTGAAGATGATAATAAAACCGATGTTCGTGTTCTTGATGACGATATAATTGTAAATGTCGATGAAGAAGATACAGTAAAGATTAAAATTGGAAATAGAGCGATCAGTATATCAGAAACGGATACTGGTACAAATATTGAAATCATAAAAATGGATGATTTTGAAAAACATTGCTGGGAAAAGAAGAAAAACAAGTTCATGGGTCATTGGGCTGGTTTTGAGTTAGGCCTTAATGATATATTAGATAAGGATTTTAATATTGCCGGTACTAATACTGACACACGTTACCTGGATTTGAATACAGGTAAATCATGGAATGTAAACCTCAATTTCATTCAGTATAGTCTTCCGATGTCACGTGGTAGTGGGTGGGTTACAGGACTTGGATTTGAGTGGAACAATTATTTTTTCGACAGGAATAACAGTATTGGAAAAGATTCTATAGGAGATATTACACCTGTTTTTCCCCCGACTGGAGTATCGTACACAAAATCAAAGCTGAATACAACCTACCTGACTTTACCTTTATTGCTTGAATTTCAATTTGGAAAAGAAAAAAATGGTTTCATATCTTTCGGTGCAATTGGCGGGCTTAAAGTATACTCAGATACCAAAACCAAATATATTTCTGATGGTGTGAAGGAAAAAAACAGAGTTAAAGGTGACTATAATCTTTCACCTTTAAGATATGCATTAACTATCAGGGGTGGTTATAAATTCATTAAATTCTATGCTAATTATGGAATGATACCATTATTTACCAAAAATACTGGTCCTGAAATTCATCCGATAAATGTGGGATTGATACTTTGTTCATTTCGTTAAAAACTATAAGAATCAATATCTTAGGCTGCCTGTACTTACTAAATTCTGTCATTCCTGAATAGAGGCATCCTCCGGGCAGCCTCTTTTTTATTTATTTTCCAGGGGATAATTTGTTTAAGGTATTATCTGCATGATTTGTTAATTTTGGCGAATTAATAATTATGCCAGATGAGATTATTATTAATAAGCAATTCCACTAATGCAGGAGAAAGTTACCTGCAACATGCTAAAGACCAAATTAAAAGTTTTCTTGGAGAAAATCCAGTTCAGGCATTGTTTATCCCTTATGCCGGAATTACTTTATCGTATGAGGATTATGAAGCTAAGGTTAAAGCCAGTTTCAATGAAATAGGACATGATATCAGGTCAATTCATTATTATTCAAATACGGTTGAAGCGATCGAAGCCGCTGATGCAATTATTGTTGGCGGGGGCAATACTTTCCGTTTACTTCAGTTAATACAGAGTAGTAATCTGATTGAACCAATTCGTAGAAAAGTGATGGCCGGGACACCTT
>CAZEKO010000280.1:0-3100 GCA_964512775.1 uncultured Bacteroides sp.
GTTATTCATACCTGAGCGTTTTCGCTGGATTTGTTGTTCCTGCCTTTACACTTTGAAAGCTGATAGTAATTAATGCAATAAGGTAAGTCCCCAGTGCGGTTAGGAAAAATATCCAGACTGGCAAGTCAATTTTGTAAGCGTACATCTGCATGTATTTCCTGATAATGATATAAGCTACTGGCCATGCAAGGAGATTAGCCAGGAGCACCCATCGTGTGAATTTCCCGGTTAGGAGGAACACGACTTTTGAAACTGTTGATCCAAAAACCTTCCTCACTCCTATCTCCTTGGTTCGTTGTTCTGTGCTGTAAAGGGCCAAACCGAACAAACCCATGCATGCAATAATAATGGCAAGAATTGCAATATAAAGAAGCATTGAACTCAATTTCTGCTCTGACCGGTACATTTCATCAAAGACATTATCCAGGAAAAAATATTCAAAAGGTTCATTTGGATCAATTTGTTCCCAGACTTTCCTGATACTATTTATCAAAGAATTCAGGTTTTCTGTTTTGAATCTTACGAGCAGGAAATCATAACCCATGTAAGGCTTCATAGTAAAGATGAGAGGACCTATTTCCTGATGAAGGGAAGCAAAATGAAAATCCCTGACCATACCAATTATTGTATGGACTCCTTCTCTTTCAATAGTCATGCCTGTGGGATTTTCCCAGTTAAGCTCCCTGGCAAGTGTTTCATTTATCAAATAAGCATTCCTGTCGGTAGGGTACTCAGCCGAAAAACCCCTGCCCTGCAACACCTGTAGTCCCATGGTCTGGATATAATCAAAATCAACATCAACAGCATTAAACATAAGCCACCGATCATATCCTTCCGGCCTGTAACCGTTACTTGTAAATCCCGTTCCCGGGATTTCAGATGTAGCTGAGGAATTTATTACTCCAGGAATGTTTTTCAGGCCTTCTTTTAATATCATATACTTATCCCTGAAATTTTCGCTCGTGAAGCGAAGCACAAGAATATTTTCTTTCTGGTAGCCGACATCCTTCGATTTGATATAACCAAGCTGAGCATAAATAACAAGTGTACATATTATAAGCACCAGAGAGATTGCAAACTGTACCAATACAAGTATATTCCTGAAACCTGATGCACCTTTTTGTCCTGTAATTGTACCTTTAAGGACATTAACTGGTTTAAAGGAAGACATAATAAAAGCAGGATAACTGCCAGCCAGAACACCTATTATGATCACAAATAAAGGAATGCCTATAATCAGGTCAAGATTTCTGACCTGATACAGATCAAGTTCCCTGTTGACCATATTGTTGAATTCCGGAAGAAGTATCTCAATCAGAATAAGTGCAATGATAAGGCCGAGCAGGCTCATAATTACAGATTCGCCAAGGAACTGGCCAATAAGGCTTTCCCGTTCAGCACCAAGAATCTTACGCAAACCAATCTCCCTGGCCCGCCGGGTTGATTTAGCAGTTGTAAGATTCATAAAATTAATGCATGCAATTAACAGGATGAACAGGGCAATAGCAGAATAGATATAAATATTGGACATTGATCCTGTCATCCCTATTTCACCGATATACCCTGATTTCAGGTGAATATCCAGGACAGGTTGAAGCGATGCATTTATTGAGTAGCCGGATCCTTCAAATATATAGTTAATATTCCTGTCCATGAAGTCGGGGAGCCTGGATTCGATAATTTCCTTTGAAATACCCGGCAGAAGTTCAATATAATGGTAATATTGCATGCCACCATTCCAGTCCATATAAAGGCGCTTATCCTCATAAAGACTTGAAAATGATATAAGGGAGGTAAACTGAAGATGCGAATTCTCAGGAGGAGATTTCACTACACCAGTTATCAGAAGGTCATCCTTATTATTCCAGCGTAAAACTTTTCCAATCGGATTTTCTTTACCGAAAATGTTTTTAGCGGTTTCCTCATTTATTACGAGTGTAAAAGGTTCTTTAAGAACGGTTTCAGGATCACCTGATATCAGCTGAAAGGAGAACATTTCAAAAAACAGCGAATCAGCATATATAACGCCATCAGATTTATATGATTTATTCTGATATGTAAAATATCCATTACGGTAACCTGTGATCCTCGTTGCAGCTTCCACTTCCGGAAATTCTTCCATCATTGCAGGTGCCGGTGGTGCAGTCATCTGAGGCGAGATAATACGACCATCCTGATTCACCATCTCAAAAACCATGCGGTACAGGTCATCTTTATTCTCATGAAACTTATCGTAACTGATCTCATTCTTTATAAAGATCAATATCAGCAGACTGCAGGTAATACCGATAGATAGACCAAAAATATTTATAAGTGCATAAACCGGATTCCGGAGAAGATTACGTATTGCTGTTATGAAATAATTTCTAAACATTTCAAGTCATTGTCTTCTTACTTTTCCACATGGTTATTGGGATCCGGATCAGAACTGTAATCCGTAATAATTCTTACCTGATGAACCTAATAAATCTTATAAATCTGATGAATCCTTTTAATCTGGAATCTTCGAATCTGGAATCAATTTATAATATCTTCTTAATATTCTCAGTGACTATATGTCCATCGAACAATTGGACAATCCGGTGGGCTTTATCAGCATCTGATGGTGAGTGAGTTACCATAACGATTGTCGTGCCATCTTTATTAAGTTCTGTAAGCAGATTCATTACCTCTTCGCCATTCGCACTGTCGAGATTTCCAGTAGGTTCGTCAGCAAGGATCAGTTTGGGCTTTGTTACTACCGCTCTTGAGATTGCAACTCTTTGCTGCTGGCCTCCCGAAAGTTGTTGCGGGAAATGTTTTTTCCTGTGAGAGATCTTCATCCGGTCTAGTACCTCGTTTACCATGAGTTTACGCTGAGATGCTGAAACTTTCATATAAAGAAGAGGCAATTCAACATTTTCATAAACTGTCAGTTCGTCGATCAGATTAAAACTCTGAAAGACAAAACCGATGTTACCCCTGCGTAGATTTGTACGCTGACGCTCTTTGAATTTAGAAACTTCAGAGCCGTCAAAATACAATTCCCCGGCTGTTGGATTATCAAGCAATCCCACAATATTCAGGAGTGTGGATTTGCCGCAACCTGATGGTCCCATAA